>JBGQHD010000148.1:0-8690 GCA_041497795.1 Planctomycetia bacterium | reverse complement strand
GACGATCGCTTGCGGGTGGCATTGGGCAGCCATGTTGCGTTAAGATGGCCCGTACTGGTAGTGGTATCCTCATCCGCGACATCGTTCTCCGCGCGGGCGGTCCCACCACAGGCGACTTGGCCATGCCCCAACCCCAAGATCACACGAGCCAACGCGGCGCCATCGAAAGTGTCTTGCGGCACATCCCCGGCTTCAAGGGCTACCTGGAGCGCGAGTACCGCCGCGACAGCGACAAGCTCCAGCGCGACTGGCTGGCCGAGCGGCTGCAACGCTCGAAGCGGTCGATCGACGACGTCATCATTCGCCTGACCGAAGCCGGTCACCTGGACGCCCTGCCGGCGTGCGACCGGTTGCGGTCGCGGCTCGACAAGCTGATGGGCCGCATCCGCGGCGCGATGCGCGGCTACAGCGGTTTTTTCGACCTGGTGACAGTGGACGAGGCCCTGCTCGACCGGGTCTACGAGCACGACGTGAAGATGATGGACCAGGTCGAGGCGCTGGCCGAAAGCGTGGAGCGCCTGCCGGCCGAGCCTGGTGCGGTGCGCCAGGCCATCGACCAGGCGCTGGGGCAGCTCGACGAGGTGGAACGGGAGTTTCAGATGCGCGTCGATATCCTGCGGGGGCTGGAGTGAGCACGCTGCTTGACACCTTCGGCCGCCGGCACAATAACCTGCGGATCAGCGTCACCGACCGCTGCAACATCCGCTGCTTCTATTGCATGCCGGCCGAGAACGTGCGGTTCAAGCCGCGCTCGGAGATCCTCTCGTTCGAGGAGATCGAGCGGTTCGTGCGCGTGGTGGCCCGCATGGGCGTGAACAAGCTGCGGCTCACCGGCGGCGAGCCGCTGGTGCGGTCCGACATGCCGCGGCTGGTGGCCATGCTGGCGGCCGTGCCGGGCATCGACGACATCGCCCTGACCACCAACGGCATCCTCCTGGCCGAGCAAGCCCAGGCACTGAAGGACGCCGGCCTGCTCCGGCTGAACATCAGCCTCGATACGCTGAACGCCGAGACGTTCAAGCAGATCACCCGCCGCGAGGGCTTCGAGCGCGTGCTGGAAGGCATCTTCACCGCCCAGCGCGTCGGCTTCCGCAAGATCAAACTGAACGCCGTGGCCATCCGCGGGATCACCGAGGACGAGGTGGTGCCGCTGGGCCACTTTGCCCGGCAGCACGACCTGGAGGTGCGGTTCATCGAGTTCATGCCGCTGGACGCCGACGACGCCTGGCAGAACGACCAGGTGCTGCCCGGCGAGCAGATTCTCGCGATCCTGGAAGAGGGCATCGGACCCTTGGAGCCGCTGCCGAGGGACGACCCCAGCCAGCCGGCGACCGACTACATCTTCGCCGACGGCCGGGGCCGCATCGGCTTCATCAACCCGGTGACGCAGCCGTTCTGCGGCGACTGCAACCGCCTGCGGATCACGGCCGACGGCAAGGTGCGGAACTGCCTGTTCTCGACCGTCGAGTGGGACGCCCGAGAGCTGCTCCGCACGGGCGCCAGCGATGAAGAGCTGGCCCAGCTCGTCCGCGACTGCGTGCTGGCGAAGAAGGCCGGCCACGGCATCAACAGCGACGAGTTCGTGCGGCCGGAGCGGGCGATGTACCAGATCGGCGGGTAGGTCCCGCGAGCCGAGCGGGACCGGAAGCGCCGACACGCGCGGCGCGACCCGGAGAATACGAAATGTCACCTCCACGTAGTCCGCGTCGGCGTTGGTTGCAGTTCAGTCTTCGCACGCTCCTGCTCGCGGTAACGCTGGTGGCCGGCGTGCTTGCGGCAGTGTGCGTGTACCTCGCCCCCTATCGCCAGCAGCGGCGGACGATGGCGATGATTGAGCAACTGAACGGCACTTATCAAACCGCCGATGCTCCAACGTGGCTGCGGTTCGTCTTTGGCAGTGACTTTCAGGTGGTCACGGTTGTCAACTTGGCGGATTGCGACGAGCCGGACGAGTATCTGGACGCCGTGGCAAGCTTGCCGGCCCTCAAGACGCTCGCCGTTGGCGGACGAAGCTTCGCGGACGAGCAGCTCGCGCGGCTCGGCTCGATCAAGACGCTAACCGGCTTGGTGTTGGACACGGCAAGCGTTACGGACGACGGGATCGCCGCCGTTCGGCAGACGCTGCCTGACATCGAGGTGTATCGGAGCCAACGCCGAGCCGTGAGAGATTATAAGGCCCATTTCAAGTTTGGTGATCTGCTTACGCAGCCCGCTACTGGTTTCGAGGATCTTCGAGAGGCGGCCGGTGCCGAGTTCTTCGACGAAGCGACGCAGGCTGACTTGATGTTTGAACGTATTCGTGACGATGACTTGGAATTCTTGGTTGATTTCGCCAGCCTCCACCACCTGCATCTCAATCAAGCCCCGATCAGCGATCAAGGGCTGGTGCATCTCCGCGGCTTGCGCAACCTCGATTCTCTGAACCTTTGGGGAACGCCGGTGGGCGACGCTGGCCTCGCACACCTTGAAGGGCTCGGAAACCTGCGAGAGCTTCTACTCGTCGGTACGCGCGTGACGGACGCGGGACTCGAGCACCTGCGCGAACTCAGGAATCTCACGTCGCTCTATCTCGGTGACACCCCGAAGGTGACGAGTGACGGGCTGGCGCACATCGATTGCCTGACAAACCTTCAGAAGCTCTGGCTCGACAACACGGGCGTCGGCGACGCGGGCCTTTCTCACGTCGCAAAGCTGACGAATCTCGCGGACTTATCGCTTGGCGACACCAGCGTGAGTAATGCCGGACTGGCGCATCTCAAGCCACTGACGAATCTCCGCAACCTGAGACTCGACGGCACCCGCATCGATGACGCGGGGCTTGCGGAGCTCAAAAGCCTCGTGAACCTGGCCGAACTATCGCTCATGGATACCAACGTGAGTGATGCAGGACTCGATCACCTGAAGGGACTCCAAGGTCTTGGAAAGCTCTGGGTCGGTGGCACTCGAGTTACGAAGGAGGGGATCGGCAAGCTGCGCCAAGCGCTTCCGACCTGTGTGATCGACGAGTCCCTGCGCGCGAAGTGAACCTGCGTTCGCGACGGAGTTCCATGCCTGTTCCCGCCCGCATCTATCTCGACAACGCCGCCACGAGTTGGCCGAAGCCGGAGGGGGTCTATGCGGCGGTCGAGCGCGCGATGCGCGAATTGGGCGCGCCGGCCGGCCGCAGCGCGTATGCCGAAGCGGCGGAAGTCGAGCAGGCGATCCTCAATGTCCGCAAGGACATCGCCGGGCTGATCGGCACCGACGATCCACGGCGGATCGTCTTCACGCTCAATGGCACCGACGCGCTGAACACGGCCATTCACGGCGTGCTGCGGCCGGGCGATCACGTCGTCACGACGGTGGCTGAGCACAATTCGGTGCTCCGGCCGCTGAGGGCTTTGGAGGACGCCAAGCAAGTCGAGGTCACGCGCGTGGGCTGTAGCGCCGAGGGCATCGTCGATCCGGCCGACATCCGCGCAGCACTGCGACCGCGGACGCGATTGATCGCCATGACTCATGCGTCGAACGTCACCGGCGCGCTTCAGCCGGCGGCCGACGTGGGGGCGATCGCCCGCGAGCGCGGCGCGTTGTTCCTGCTGGATGCGGCCCAAACCCTCGGGGACTTGCCGATCGACGCGAAGGGGCTCAACGTCGATCTGCTGGCGGTGCCCGGTCACAAAGGACTGCTCGGCCCGCTGGGCACCGGCGTGCTCTACGTGCGGCCGGGCGTGGAAGGCCAGCTCCAGAGCCTGCGCCAAGGCGGCACCGGCAGCCGCAGCGAGGAGGATCGGCAGCCGGAGTTCCTCCCGGACAAGTACGAGTCGGGCAATCTCAACGTGCCGGGCATTCTCGGTCTGGGCGCCGGCGTCGCCCATCTGCGGCAGCACGGTCTGAGCGTTATCCACGAGCAAATTGCTGCGCTGACGGCCCGCCTCATCGACGGCCTGTCGGCAATATCGGGCGTGACGGTCTATGGGCCGCGCAGCCCCGAGCGGCACGTGGGCATCGTCAGCATGAACGTCCGCGGGTTCGACCCGCAGGAAGTCGCCGCTTCGCTGGACGCCGCGCGGCGGGTTCAGGTACGATCCGGCATCCACTGTGCTCCGCGGATGCACGAGGCGCTCGGCACGCTGCGGACCGGCGGCACCGTGCGACTGAGCATCGGGCCGTTCAATACCGCGGACGACATCGACGTCGCCCTGGAGGCGGTGAACGCCTTGGCCGCGGCGGGCGGATGATGAGCGACTCGCCCTCCGCTTAAGGCCACCTGGAGTGCGGTGACTCGTCACCGCTTTAGGATTTTTGGTGTGACCGTGGCGTGAAAGCCGAGCGATGACGTCCTCGTCGTCCAAAAATCCAAAAGCGGCGACGAGTCGCCGCACTCCAAAGAGCAAAGTGCAATGTCCCAACCTTGGTATCACGACGGCCTGCCGTTCGAGTGTACCCAGTGCGGCGATTGCTGCACGGGCGCGCCGGGCTACGTATGGGTCAACCAGGAAGAGATCGACGCGCTGGCCAGCAAGCTGGGTATGGACAGCGAGGCCTTCGAGCAGAAGTACACGCGCCGAGTTGGCATCCGGCGGACGCTGGTCGAGTTCCCCAACGGCGACTGCGTGTTCCTGGACGAGCAGACCCGGAAGTGCACCGTGTATGACGCTCGGCCGCGGCAGTGCCGAACGTGGCCGTTCTGGGAGTCGAATCTGAAGAGCCCCGCGACGTGGCGGCGAACGTGCGAGAGCTGCCCGGGATGCAACCGGGGCGAACTCGTGCCGCTGGAGGAGATCGTCAAGCAGGCGGCAACGGTCAAGGTCTAGGAGCTGAGCCCGTGGGGCAGAAACGCCTGCCTGCCGTCCCTGCCAATGAACTGGCAGGCAGGAATGCCTGCCCATGATTGCGGGCTGGAGCCTGCCGGGCTACTCGTGTCCGCCGCCGGGGGCCATGGCTGGCGCGCTGGCTCCGGCTGCCGACATGGCGGGCATCGCCGCGCGGCCGTCGCTGGTGGGCTTGCCCTGGGTTTGCTGGGCTTCCAGGTCTTCCAGGTCGCGGACTCGCTGCTCCATCTCCTTGCCTGGCTTGAAGGTTACGACGTACTTCTCGGGGACGAACACCTTCTCGCTGGTGCGCGGGTTGCGAGCCTGCCGGGCCTTCCGCTTCTTGACCTCGAATACGCCGAAGTTGCGTAGCTCGATGCGTTTATCTTCAACCAGCGTCTCGATGATGGCCTCAAACGTCTTCTGGACGATTTCCTTGGTCTTGAGCTGGGTCAGCCCAAGCTCTTCCGAGATCGTCTTGACGATTTCTTTCTTGGTCACGAGTCAGCACTCCTTGGAGAGGTGCCGTGGCCCGCATCCGCGCTGCTGGCGGCAGGCCACAGTCCGAAGCTCTCAGGCATTTCGCTACAAGTGTAGGAGCAACAAGCACTAAAGTCAACCAGCCGAGGTGGATGGGTGCCTGGGGCTGAAAGCCCCAGGAGAGAGAGTCGGGATAAGCCTTGTCGACCATGCTCTCCTGGGCTTTCAGCCCCAGCCACCCAATCAGAACTCCGGCGAACTTGAACTCTGGCGAGTCCAGCTACCAGCGGCTTTGACGGATATGCCGTTTTTTCGGTTTTGCTGAAGAGTGCCGGTTATGCCGGACGATCTAGTGTGCGTCGCGGAGTTCCGGGCGAGTCCGCACGGCTGACGGCGTATCGACCGCTTCGACCACACAGCACCCGCTTTCGCCCGCGTGAGACAACCACGCCAACTGAGACGTTCGCCCGGCACGCGGCGGACCATGGCATCCTGGAGGCTGGCACAATGCGTAAGTTGTTGTTGGCGGCTGCCTTGGGCTTGTGGACCTGCACCAACGTGGGGTGCGTGCTGCCGATCTACTCGGCCGACCCCGTGCGGCGGACGCAGCAGTTGATCTTCACGTCCGAAGACTTGCGGACCATTCTGGACGAGTGGGAGCGCATCTGGTTCCTGGATCAACCGAGCCACATGAAGCCGATCCGCACGCACGGCGGCATTATCTAGTCGCGGTGCTGTCGAGTTTCCTAGCGAATCCATCAGCCCGGCTGCTGCGAGCAGCCGGGCTGATTTCGTTGCTAGCGTCCGGAAGCTGGGACCGCTTGGCTCATGCGCTCTCGCACGATCGCTTCCAGGCGGTCGATCACCTGCTCGCTGGTCAGCCCATCCGTGGAAAACGTGATGGCGTCCGGGGCGCGAACCAGGGGCCCCGAGGATCGAACCGTATCGCGCTCGTCGCGCAGGTTCTGCTGTGCCAGCACGTCCTCCAGCGGCACGTGCTGGCCGCGGCGGCGGAAGTCCTCGACGCGGCGGCGGGCGCGCTCCTCGGGACTGGCGGTGAGGAAGATCTTGCACTCGGCGCGCGGAAAGACCACGGTCCCCTGGTCGCGTCCCTCGGTCACCACGTCGCGGCCTGCGGCGACGGCCCGTTGCAGCCCGACGAGATGCTCGCGAACGGCCGGGTTGTCGGCCGCGTAGTGGGTGACGGTGGTGATCTCCGGCGTGCGGATGGCGACGGTCACGTCCTGGCCGTTGAGCAGCACGCAGTCTTCCAAGACCTCAATCTTCAATCGCTTGGCGAGAACCGCTAGCTTCCGCGGATCGTCCCAGCCGAGCGCGCCCTGCACCGCGGCCCAGGCCACGGCGCGATACATCGCGCCGGTGTCTAGGAAGCGGAAACCCAGCCGCTTGGCCAAGGCCCTGGCCGCCGTGCTCTTGCCCGCCCCGGCCGGGCCGTCGATGCAGACAATCATGGTTACCGAGAGATCAAAATCCGAAATCCGAAGCACGAAACTCGAAAGAAATCCAAAGCACGAATGCTCGAATGACCAAAAACCAAGAGCATCCAACCATGGTTTTGGTCATTTCGGTTTGGTGCTTGTTTCGGATTTCGTGCTTCGGATTTCCAGTTTCCTTCGTCCATCGCCAAACTAAGTTACCACCGCACCTCGACCTGTGCCCACTCGTTGGCGCCCAGGTCGATCCACACGGCCTCCCCTTCGACGGTGAGTTCCGCCAGGGTCTCGCCCACGAAGTTGACCTGCCGGGCCGATTTTGGCCGGCGGATCGTCGTCAGCTTGGCTTTCGCGGCGCGGCCCTCGGTCTCTTGCAGCCGCAACATAAATCCCTCGACGGTGCCGGCGGTCCCCGACAATGGCTCCCAATGGGTGGCGATGACGCTGGGCAGGTCCACGTGAAAAAGCCACGAGCTGGCCGCGCCGCGCGGCGGTGCGGCCTTTTCGCGCACCGCGACGACCGGCGAGAGCCACTCCACGGCCGCCTGGACGGGCTGCGGATGATCCAGCGCGATGCCCAGATGAAATCGCCGCTGCCCTTCGCCGCGCACCACGAGCATCGTATCCAGCATCCGCATGTCCACGCGGCGGTGATAGGGCAGTCCGCCGGTCAGGATCGCCAGCCGCGACTTCTCCGCCACCACCTCGACCAGCAGCGGCGCTTCGATCTGCCGCAGCTCAGTCGGTTGCCGAGTCAGGCCCACGCCGCGGAACAGCTCCGCGTCGTCCCCCGACCAGGCGAAGCGGGCGGCGTAGTAACTGTTCCACGGGTCGGCCCGGGCCTCCTGGTCGGGCTCCAGCTCGATCTCCAGCCCGATGATCCGCGAGCCGCGCCACACCTGCACCGCCTGCCGATAGCCGGCCAAGCGCTTGCCGGCCTGATCGACCAGGCGGCCGCGGCTGACGATCTCGCCCAGCGCCGGGCCGGCGGAGGTGATTTCCACCGAGTCGGCGGCCATGACTGAATAGATCGCGGTCTCGTCGGGGTCGCGCCACACGTCGCCCGGCTTCACCTTAGGGCCGGCCTGCCGCAGCGCGATTTGCTGCGACAGGCGGTTGCCGCGATGGCGAAAGTCGCGGACCGACCGGATCGCCCCGGTGTGCTTGTCGATGTAGACTTCGAACAGCTCGTTGCGGAGCATCAGCTCATCCTTGTCGGCCATCGGCGCCTCCTTGGCCGCCGTCTGAGCTGCGCCGGAGGGCACCCACGCGTACCCCATGGCCGGCACTTCCACGATCGCCAGCTTGCGCGCCCCTCCCTGCGCCGCCTTGACCGGTCCGGCGATCTCCGGCGGCCGGGGCAGGCCAGAGACATCGACGGTCACGCGACGCGCGAAGCTAAGCGGATTGAGAACCAAGTAGGCGTCCTCGGCCGGCCGGTCTCCCCGCGGCAGCGCCGCGGCAAACGCTTTGGCCGCCGCGTCGAGCGCTCCATCGATTGCCCCTTGACCAGCCGCCCCCTCCGTCGTGGTGTCCACACGCCCCCGCACGACGGCCGCCATCGTGAGCAGGCCCTGCCGGCTTGCTTCCGCCACGCTTTGCCTATGGGCCTCGGCCACGACGGATAGCGGATTCTCCTGCCGGCGAATGATCGCCTGCCGCAGATAAGGAGAGCGGTACTGATCGGGACGGAACCGGGACGTGGTGCCCGACGACGCGGTCGATTTGAAGTATTCGTCGAGCGAGACGAACTTGCCCAGCACCGGCGCGAAGCGCGCGATGCGACGCAGGTCGTCGTACCACGTGCTCGACTTGCCCGGCCAATGCGCGAACGTGACCGTGGCCACGTGGTCCATGTCCATCGTCTGGCCGATCTTCTGGCACAGGCCGAGGAAGCTGGCCGGCTGATCGACGTCGAGCGGCACGCGCGACAGGGCCTCGATGGTGGTGCCGTCCAGGCCCT
>JBGQHD010000147.1:0-8710 GCA_041497795.1 Planctomycetia bacterium | reverse complement strand
GCCCAGACGCTGTGGGGGCAGCTTGCCTCCGGGGGCAAGGGGACCGACTACACCCAGCTCGTCGATCGGCTGAAGAGCGGCATTTCGTTCCGCCGTCGGCTGCTCGAAGGGCGCGGCGTGAAGCTCTCGCCGCTGCCCGAGCCTGCCAAAACGCCGGCCGCCAAGACGCCGGCCGGGAAGACGCCTGCCGGCAAGACGCCCGCCAGCAAGTCTAAGTCAGCGGCCGGCGACGTGAGCTTCACGAAAGACATCGTGCCGCTCATCGTGGGAAGCTGCGGGAGGTGCCACGTGACTCGCGCCAGCGGCATGTTGAGCATGGCCACTTACACGGCCCTGATGAACGGCAAGGGGGGCGCCTCGGTCATCGAACGGGGCAAGGCCGACCGCAGCCGGTTGATCGAGGTCTTGCAGAGCGGTGAGATGCCGCAAAACGGCCGCAAGCTCGCCGACGAGCAGCTCAAGCTCTTTACCGCCTGGATCAACCAAGGGGCCAAGTTCGACGGCCAGAACCCCCAAGCCCCGATCGCGGCCGCTCTGCCCAAGAAGCAGCGACCGAAGATCGAGGTGGCCAAAGCCACCGGCAAGGAGACCATCAAGTACTCGCGCGACATCGCCCCGGTGCTGGCCAGCACGTGCATCGACTGCCACGGCGCACAGCAGCCGCGGGCGCAGCTTGGCTTGGACACCTTTACCCGCCTGCTGCGCGGCAGCCAAAACGGAGTGATCGTCACGCCGGGCAAGGCCGCCGACAGCGAACTCATCAAGCGGCTCAAGGGCCAGGGCGTGACCCGCATGCCGGCCAACAAGCCGCCGCTGTCCAACGACGTGATCGCCAAGTTCGAGAAGTGGATCGATGAAGGGGCCCGCTTCGACGGTTCGTCGGCCGACATGCAAACCGACATGGTGGCCAAGGTCTACCGGGCCACGACGCTGAGTCATGAGGAGTTGGCCAAGGAGCGCGTCGATCTGGCCGGCCAGAACTGGAAGCTGGCCAACCCGGACGACAAGGCGGCCCAGCACGAGACCAAGAACTTCCTCCTGATCGGCAACGTCGGCGAGAGCCGGCTCAAGGAAGTGGGCGAAGAGGCCGAGAAGGTCAAGGACCGCGTGGCCAACGCCCTGGGCGCCCCGAAGGACAAGCCGCTCGTGAAGGGTCGCGTGACGCTGTTCGTCTTCGGCCGCCGCTTCGATTACTCCGAGTACGGCCAGATGGTCGAGAAGCGGGAAATCCCCCGCGAGTGGCTGGGCCACTTCAAGTACACGGTCGTCGATGCCTACGCTTGCCTGGTCCCGCCGCAGGCCAAGGACGAGGGCACGTTGGACGGTCTGGTGGCCGAGCAATTGGCCGGCGTGTACGTGGAGAGCCTGGGCGGCGCCGTGCCGGGCTGGTTCTCGCAGGGGACGGCCTGGGCCGTCGCCTCGAACATCGCCGGCAAGGACGCTCGCGTCAGCGCCTGGAACGAACACATCGGGGAAGCGCTGGCCAAAATGAAGAAGCCCGACGACTTCCTCACCGGCCAGCTCACGGCCGTTGACGCCGCCGTGCTGAACTACAGCTTCGTCAAGTTCCTGATGGGCAAAGGCTCCGGCTACCGGGGACTGCTGACCTCGCTGGGCAAAGGAATGGAGTTCCAGCAGGCGTTCGGGCAAGCGTTCAAGATGACGCCGGCGCAGGCGGCGGCGGTGTGGGCCCCTTCGGCGGCGCGGAAGAGGTCGTAAGGCCGGCCGAACGGCGCACGGAGGCTGAAGAAGAAGCTGAAGAAGAGTGTACCGGCTACTTTTTGTCTTCCACCGGCCGCTCGCGCAGGCGGGTCGGGCCCTGGCAGCACTCGCACTGCTTGAGCTCGAACATCTGGATGGCGCAGACGTCGCACCAGTAATCCAGCTCGAGCTTCTTGCCCTCCTTGAGCCGGTAGACGCGAATCACCTGGACCATCGGCAGGCCCTTGTAGCGGCGGACGAGCAGCTCCAGGTCGATGCCCCGCAGCCGGGCGTCCTTCCAGAAGCCGCGGCCGCGGTCCTCTTTCATGATCGGGATCAACTCGCCGTCGGCCGTTTCCAGCGCGGCCACCGATTCGGCCGCGTCGGCGTCGAGCCGCACGCCGTACTTCCGCGCCACCGCCTCGTTGAGCCAAACCACCTTGCCGCGGACCGACTCGGTGATGTGCTTCGGGGCGGGCTTCTGCGCGGTCTTTTCCGCGACTTTCTCGGCCGTCTTGGCCGAGGCCGGGGGCGGCGGAGTGTTCTTGGACGGCGCGGCTGGCGGCGGCGCGTCGCCCGGCGGCGCGGCGAAGCAGGCGACAGCCAGGCCGACGACTCCGCACGCCAGCGCGACGCGTCGTAGAACGGAATTCATTCCGTTCGCCGCTTCGGCCGTTGTCGGTGACGAACGGAATGAATTCCGTTCTACGGTACACGGAGTGTGCCTGCTGCGATGGCCGCTCGTCATCGGGGCCTCCCATTACTCCGGCGCGTGGCCGACGATTACGAACTCGATCGGCAAATCGCTGACGCGCTCGCCGGCCTTGGCCTTGCCGGCTAGCCGCACGCTCCATAGCTCACGCTCGGCGATCTGCCGCACCGCGGGCGACTTGCCGTCGGCCGGCACCGCCAGCATGGCCAGGATCGCGGGGTGGGTCGAACGCGACACCTCCGCGCTTTGCTTGAACATCGCCATCAGGTCGGCGATGCGGGCCGGCTTCGCGTCTTTGGCCGCCGGCAGCAGCATCACGAAGTCGCGGGTCATCGACGTGCCCAGGTGGCTGCCGTCCTCCGGCTGCAATCCGTACCGCACCGTGTACACGCCGGGGCGGATCTGCTGGTTGCGGTAATCGTTGGACTTCTTGGGATAACGGATGGCCCCGACCAGCTCGCCCGGCTCGAGCGGGTAGAGCATCGAGAGCGTGGGCGTGAACTTCGCTTTGGCGGCCCACTCCTTGGCGAGCCAGATGTCGCAGACCACCTTGCCGTCGGCCGTGACCTGGTAACCGGTTTCGGCCAGGGCCTTGACGACGTCGGCCGAAAGCTCCTTCGGCGGGGCCTCTTTGAGCGGCTTCACGCCGTCTTCCGCGGCGGCCCGCGAAGGCGACACGGCGAGCAGCAGGATGGCCAACCAGCCGACGGCGGAAACAGAAGCGAATCGTTGCATCGACAAATCCTCCACGACGCCGCAGGCGGGGCGATTGCGGCCACTCGGCGGGACGCTCAACACCGGCCCATTATAGGCAACGCCGAGCGGCCCTGGCCAGCGGGCAACCAACACTAGCCCGACGCGCAAGCGAGGGAAGTCGGCGGTTCTCCCTCGCTTGCGCGTCGGGCTAGTGTGGCTAATACGCCCGATGATCGGGGCGGTTGAGCCATTCCCCGAAGAGCGCTACGCACTCGCTCCGGCGAACGTCCGGGATCAGTTCGAGCCGGTGGCCGGAGCGGCCCGTCATTTCGGCCGCCGGCAAGTGGACTTCGTGGAAGCCGGCTGCGGCGGCGTCCTCGATCGTCGCGCCGTAGTAAACGGTCGCCACGCGGGCCCAGAGCAGCGCCGCCATGCACATCGGGCAGGGCTCGCAGGTGGTGGCCACCACGGCCCCCTCCAGCAGGATCCGCCGGGCCGCGCGGCACGCCTCGCGGAGGGCCGTCACCTCGGCGTGGGCCGTGATGTCGGTCGTCGCCCAGACGACGTTGTGCGACACGGCCAGCACTTCATCGCCGAGGGCAATCGCGCAGCCAAAGGGCGACTGGCCGGCCGCGATGCCCTCGCGGGCCTTGGCGATGGCCAAGTCCATCAAGTCCGCAGGCTTCATCATGTCAGGAAATCCATGCTGAGCTGTCATTCTGAGCGCAGCGAAGAATCTCTGGCGGCGCCGGCGAGACCCTTCGCTGCGCTCAGGGTGACACTGCGCTCAGGGTGACGAGATAGGCTGAGGCTCCCGTACCGAAAGACAGTCGCGCACCACCGCAGACAGACAACTCTCGAGAGTCTCTTGCCCCTCCACGATCGTCAGTCCGACGCGCACCGCCCACAGCGGCGTGGCGCCGAGCCGCGGGACGCCGATCTTCACGAGGTCCTTGTGAGTGCACACGAGGGCCTCGGCCCGGTGGGCGCTCGCCCAGCCGGCCAGCGAGTCGATGTCGGCCCGGTCGTAGGGGTGGTGGTCTGGGAACTCGCGGAAGGCGACGACGTCGTACCCCAGCCGCTGGAGCGTTTGCCGAAAGGCGGGCGGATTGCCGATGCCGCAGAACGCCGCCAGGGGCCGGCCGGCGAGGGCCTCCAAGGCGACCTCCTCGCCCGTGGCCGACCGCAGCGCCAGCGGCGTGTGCGCTGCAGTCACCCAAGCCGCGCGCGGTGCGATCGCCCCAGTGCGCTGCCGGATCGCCTGTCGCTCGTCCGGCCGAACCAGGTCGGCCCGGGACAGACACACCACCTGTGCCCGAGCCAATCCAGCCAGCGGCTCCCGCAGCAGGCCCCGCGGAAAGACGTGGCCGCCACCCCAAGGGTCGAGCGCATCGAGCAGCACAATGTCCAGGTCGCGCCGCAGCCGGCGATGCTGGAAGCCGTCGTCCAGCAGGATCGCCTGGCAGCCGAGCTCCTCCACGGCGACGCGGGCTGCCGCCGCGCGGTCGGCATTCAGCAGATGCGGCACATCAGGCAGCTTCTGTTCCAGCTCCAGGGCCTCGTCGTTGCGCGAGCCGTCGGCGGCCCCGTACCCGCGGCTGATGATCGTCACGCGGACGTCCCGCTCCCGCAGCCAGCGGGCAATCCACTCGACCATCGGCGTCTTGCCCGTGCCGCCCAGCGTGAGGTTGCCCACGCAGATCACGGGCACGCCGGCCGAACAGGATTTCCGCCAGCCGCGATTGAACGCCAGGTTCCGCAGCCGCATGGCGAGCGCATAAGGCCCCGCCGCCAAGCTGAGCGCGCCGCGGGCCAGGGCCGCGCGCGGGCCGCGCGCTTGGCCGCTGACCAGGGTTCGGTATTGCGCCGCCGTGAACAAGTCAGCCTCCGTGCCCGAGTGCGCCTCCGATGCTTACGAACTGGCCAGAGTTCAGCGTCCCGAAGTCTGGCGACTTCGGCTACTTACGGGCCGCCGATCATTCGTTGGGCAGTCCGGTAATCCGCACCAGCCGGCCGGGATTCTTCGCGTCGCCCTCTTTGGAGGTGCCCGGTTTGATGGCGCCGTCTTTGGAAACTTCCTTCGCGCCTTCTTTGGCGGTTCCGATCATCGTGATGTAGAGATTGCCGGCGGGGTCGAAGGCCATCGCGGTCGGCTTGTCCATCGCGGCGGCGTCTCCGGCGAACGGCAGCTTCGAGTCGTCTTTGCCGGCCTCGTACAGGTACGTCACCCGCTCGGCCTTGACCTTGGCGTTGGCCCCTTCGCCGGAAACATCGAGCCGGAACAGCCCGCCCTCCTTGGGCGCCTCCCAGGCAAAGTCCAAGGCGTACAGCTTTTTGCTCTTGGGATGATAAGCCAGGGCGGCGATGTCGTAGAGACCAGTTTCGGCCTTCATCAGCGGCTTGAGCGTGAGGGGATCGTAGACCAAGAGCAGGCTGTCTTTGCCCTTGCCGGTGACTTCGCCCATCTGACCGATGACCAGCTTCTTGTCCGGGCTCATCGTGATGGCCACGGGCGCATCGACTTCCCCGGTGTATTCCTTGGTGGGGATGACCAACTCGATCTTCGGGTCGGGCGTGTTGTCCTTGAGCGTGATCTTGGCGATCCAGCCCTTGGTGTCGTCGCCGTTGGTGGTGAAGAAGACCGCCGTGGGTTCCTGATAGGCCAGGGCGTAGAAGTTGCCTTCGCCCTTCTCGGTCTTGCCCGGCGTGGGACCGATCGGCCCCAGTTTCACCTTGGCGTTTTCGGCCTGCTGCACCCGCGGCTGGCCGACATCGAAGAGGTAGATCAGCTCTTGCCCGTCCTGGTGCCCGCCGTCGCCGACCATCAGCAAGTTGTGGTTCAGGAACAAGAGGCCCAGCGGACCGATGTCGTACTTCGGCCCCTTGCCGTAGACGTCCTTGGAGAAACCGGTGATCTCCTGGCGGATGGCGTCGCGCGTTCGCGGCTTCAGGTTCGGGTCGTAGCGCAGGATGCGCAAGTTGCCGCTGTCGGAGATGAACACGTCGCCGGTCAGCGGCTGAACGGCCACGCCGCACGGGTTATTCAAGTTCACGATCTCGAGCTGGAGCTGCGGCTTCGCGGGGGTCTTGGCGGGCTCCTTCTCCTTGGACGGCTCTTTGTCCGTCTTTTTTGGCTCGGTGGTCTTTTTAGGTTCTTGGGTTTTCTTAGGTTCTTCGGTCTTCGTCTTTTCCTGAGCGGATACCGGCAAGACGATCCACGCGGCCAACGAACACAGCAGCAAGAAACGCTTCATGGAATGACACTCCTAGTTCGACGGACGCGGAACGACCCGCGGCCAAGTGTAATGTCGGGCTCCAGGCTACAGACTTCGGCTTCAGGCTACAGGCTACAGGCTACAGGCTCACCCGAAGCCCGCAGTCTGAAGCCCGTAGCCTGAAGTCCGTAGCCTGTAGCCTGATGTCTGAAGTCCGTAGCCTGTCCTACTTCGGCAGCGTCGGCGGCTCGACCATTGGGTAATCGGGGCTGGACAACCCTTCCTTGAGGAACGTGATCAGGTCCTTCTTCTCCTCGTCGGTGACCTTCAGCGGGAAAATCTCTTCGTCCAACTGCGGGTTGGCGACGCCCCCTCGGCGATAGTGCTCGATCACGTCTTCCAGCGTCTTCAAGCTGCCGTCGTGCATGTAGGGGGCGGTGCGGGCGATTTCTCGCAGCGTCGGGGTTTTGAACGAACCCCGGTCGCCGAGCAACTTGCTGACCGCCTCGCGTCCCACGTCGGGGTCCTTCTTGTCCATGCCGACGCCGATGTTGTGGAACGCGCCGTCGGTGAAGTTCGGCCCCGCGTGGCAGGCGCTGCAGAAGGCCTTGTTGAAAAAGATCTTCCGGCCGCGGTCGGCTGACTCCGACAGGGCATTCTTGTCGCCGGCCTGATAGCGGTCGTAGGGCGTGTTGCCCGACAGGATCGTGCGCTCAAACGATGCCAGCGCCTTGGCCACGGCCTGCTCGGTGGCGTCGCTGCCGAACACCTTCTGGAACTGCTGGCGGTAGCCGTCGATCTTGTTGAGCCGCGCGGTGAGCTCCGGCAGCGTCATGTCCATTTCGATGGGGTTCTGGATCGGCCCCAGGGCCTGGCCTTCGACCTCTTTTGCCCGGCCGTCCCAGAACTGGTTCGACTGATAGGCGGCGTTGATGATGGTGGGCGCGCTGCGGTCGCCGACCTGGCCCTTGATGCCGGTGGCGAACCGGTCGCCGTTGGTCCAGCCCTTCTTCGGATCGTGGCAGCTCGCACAGCTCAGCGTACTGTCGCGAGACAGCCGCTTGTCGAAGTACAACTGCTTGCCCAGCTCGATTTTTTCCTTGGTGAGCGGATTGTCCTCGGGAATCTTCAGCTCCCGCAGACCCAGGGGAATCTTGAGATCGAATTTCTCCTGCCCGGCGGCGCGCGGGGCGAGCGCCGCGGCCGACAGGAACAGAACAACGACGCTGGCAATTCGCATGATCGGCTCGTCTAGGCTCGACGATGCTGGGGAGGCGTGACTTCTTGGGGAGGGTCCCGACAAACTCGTGACATTGTGTCTCGCTTGCCGGAGCGAAGCAAGCGGCCGCGCCGGCGGAAACGGGGAAAACGTGGAATGCCCAGCGACCATTCTCGACGACCCTTCCATGCCACGTTGGACGCTCCACGCTCCGTTTGGGTATCCTCTGGTTGTTGCTCCCCAATCCCCTCTTCGCCGCCTCGTGTCCGCTCCGCCCGTCACCATTCTGTATGAGAGTGGCCCGTGCCTGGCCGTGCTCAAGCCGGCCGGCATTGCCACGCAGTCGCCGCCGGGCATCGACAGCCTCGAAACTCGCATCAAGCAGCTCTTAGCCGAACGCCGGCAGGCGGCCGGCAACGTCTATCTGGGCGTGCCGCATCGGCTCGATCGGCCGGTGTCGGGCGCGATGGTCTTCGCCCTCCACAGCCGCGCGGCCAAGCGGCTGGCGCGGCAGTTCGAGCACCGCACCATCAAGAAGCTCTACTGGGCCTGCGTCGAGGGCCTCGTGCAGCCGGAAGAGGGCACCTGGCGCGACTTCCTCGTGAAGATTTCGGGCGTCCCCCAAGCCCAGATCGTGCCCGACCCGGTGGCACGCCCAGAGCATGGATGCGATGGGCGTGGCGGCGTCGTTCCACGCCCCTCACCTCCATGTTCAGGGCGCGCCACCCGACCAGAGGACCACCCCGAAGGCCGCGAGGGGGTGCTGCACTACCGCACTCTCGGCCGAACGCCGCACGGCTCTTGGCTCGAGATCGAGCTGGAGACGGGCCGCTATCACCAAATCCGCGTGCAGGCTGCGACGCGCGGCCATCCGATCTTGGGAGACGAGATGTACGGCAGCCGCGTCCTCTTCGGTGAGCAGCACGACGACCGCCGCCTGCGGGCCATCGCCCTGCACGCCCGGCAATTGAGCTTCTTGCACCCGATGAGCAAAGAACTGGTGACGGTCATCGCGCCGCTGCCGCAGGCGTGGGAATCGCTCATTGGAGCCAGCGAGCCGGGCGCGTCCACCGGCGAGCGGGGGGCGTAAGCCCCCTGATGGGGCGGCAGCGTGAAGGGGTCGGGAGTCGATTTCGTGGCGAGGTTCGTTTGCGATGGTGAACGACG
>JBGQHD010000146.1:0-8723 GCA_041497795.1 Planctomycetia bacterium | reverse complement strand
TACGACCACACGGCCCAGCTCATGGACCTGGTGGCCTCGTACCGCGAGGTCTGCGCCGAGCTGAAGGACACCTATCTGTCGCTGGTCAGCAACCGTCTCAACGAAGTGATGAAGGTGCTGACGATCATCGCCACGATCTTCATTCCGCTGAGCTTCGTGGCCGGCGTCTATGGCATGAACTTCAAGAACATGCCGGAGATCGAAGACTGGCGCTACGGCTATCCGTTTTCGCTGGGAATCATGGCCGCCATCGCCGGCGGGCTGATGTACTGGTTCTGGCGGCGGGGCTGGTTGACCTCGTAGGGCGGACACTCTTGTCCGCCCAAGCAGAGATGACTCCTATGGCTTCAAGCCGGGCGCGACAGCGAGCGGACAGGAGTGTCCGCTTTACGTAAGGCGGACACTCTTGTCCGCCGAAAGCGTGGCGTAGCCACGCTGCTCCGATGGACCACGCGCGGACAAGAGTGTCCGCGTTACGTGTTCGTGATCTCCAACACGTCGTTCATCACGAGCGTGAACTCATCGGGCCGCAGATTCCCCTTGGCTGGATTGGCTTCGTCAAAGCCGCGAAACGGTATCCGCCGCGTAGGGCGGACACTCCTGTCCGCCGTAGTTGAGTCGCCAGGCGTCGAGAGGCTCATAACACGTAAGGCGGACACTCTTGTCCGCCGCCCACAGATGGAATAGCGGTTCGGTTGGTTCAGCTTGCCCAACCGTTTGCACCATTGTGACGATCTGCCGACTGGGCGGACAAGAGTGTCCGCCTTACGCTTTGAGTTGCGGCGCTGGCGGACAGGAGTGTCCGCCTTACCTGTCAGATCAGCCCCCGCATTTCCCGCCCACCGCGGTAGATCACCAGGTGGTTCTGCAATTGCACGAGCGGCTGCCGCGGGCGCCAGTGCCGCTCGTAGACGTGCTCGATCACCTGGCACTGCTGGTCGGGCGTGAATTCGTGGACTTGCGGATGCAGCAGGATCATCCACACCACGGCCATGAACTGGGCGAAGTCGTCCACGAAGAACTCGACCCGGCGGGTGCGGACCAGCACCTGGGCGTCGGTCAGCGAGGGATCGCGGCGCAGCGTGCGGGCGAAGGCCGCCAGGTCCTGGTCGTTGTGGTGGCCGAAGAACTTGCCGGCGAAGTGATTGTAGAGCCAGGTCGTGGTCGTCTCGGCACGGCTGCGGCTGGCCATCAGCACGGCATGAATCGCGCTAGACGGACCGGCGCCGGCGGATTGGGAAAGGACCGTCCGATACAGGTTGCCGATCAGCCCCTGCCACGATGCCTGCGGACTGTAATACAGCGAATGGTGCAGCGTGATCAGCGTCATGCGGCGGCCGCCGAGGTGCTCCATCCGAAAGCGTGTCGTGCTCTGGCGGTCGCCCAACAGGGCGCGGTAGTCGCCCCAGATCGTCCGCACGTGCGGCGAATGCTGCCGGCTGGTGCGCTCTCGCACGACGTCGAGCGCGACCTGCTCGATGTCCAGCAGATACAGCCCGCCGCCGAAGGCCGATTCCAGAATGCGGAACTGCGGCTCGTTGCTGGAACCGATGGAAAGCGCGGTCAGTGACCGCGAGAGCGGCAGCGACTTGGCGAGCGTGCGGATCACCCGGGCCAGGGTGTGGGCGATATCGACCTTGTCGTTGCTGTAGCGCGACCAGATTTTGTCCTGCTGGAACATCGCCGACTGCGCGGCGTGCATGCCCAATTCTTGGCGCTGGCGAAGGGAGAAGGTCAACATGGGCTAGAACCGCAGTCCCAGCTCGGCCCGGAAGCCCCACAGGAGCAGGTCGGCGTTCTTGTCCGAGAATTCCGGATCGACGTTGACGAGGATCAGGTCGTTGTTGGCCGAGTTGCCGGCGCCCTGCCAGTTCTGGGCCACGAACGCCGCTTGAAAGAACAGCTCGGAGCAGCCGATCCGCAGGCCGTACTCGGCGCCCAGCTCCAGCTCGGCGACTGACCGGAAATCGTCGCTCTCGTAGCGACGCACGTTGCTGACCACGTTATCGTTGATTTGCGTGGCCTCCTGGCGGAAGCTGCCCACGAGCACCGAGTAGCGCACGGCGGCCAGCAAGCTCAGCCGCCGCGTCGCCGCCCAGCGGCCCTGCAAGGCCACCGTCGGGCCGACCCCCTCGAAGCTGTGGGTGGAATTCACGGCGTCAATATCGAGGTTCAACGGCGTCTCGGTGTGGCGATAGGCCTGCTCGATCCGCGCATAGCGGGCCCCGGCGCCAAGCTCGAAACAGCCGCAATCCGTCTCCGCGGAGCAGGTCAGCAACAGGTCCACGACCCGCATCTCCAGCGACGACTCGAAGGTGAGACGGTCTCCGGCCGTGGTGGAAGTGTTGCTGAGCCCCAGGGGCCCGGCACTTTCGATGCTGAGGCCGCCCGGATTGACGACCTGAAGCCGATCGTCGTCGTCATACCACCAAGCGCGTCCCTGAATGCCAACACCGTGGCAGGAGCGATATCCGGCCCAGACCACCGGGGCGAACGCGAAGTCGTAGTCGAAGTCCGTCTGGAAGATGGTTGTCACACCGCCCACGTCTTGCGAGGTGCTGTAGGCGGGGTTGGTCTTCCAGCGGGGCTGGATGAAATAGAAGCCGCCGCCGACATACCACTGGTCGGCCGGGCAGCAGCAGCAACCGTTGCCGCCGCCGCAGGCGTCGCCACAGCCGCCGCCAAAGCCGCCGCCATAAGCGGGGGGCTGGCCGCAGCCGTACTCGCCGCCGCAGGCGTCGCAGCCGCACCCGCCGTATCCGCCGCCCACGCCATAGCCGCCGCCGCGAGCGTGCCCGCCGGGCATGGCCTGCATTTCGTAGCCCTGGGCCCGCAACTCCGAGAGCTCGCCGTGTTCCACGGTCGCCCCTTCGACGGTGGTGACCTCCTCGGCACTGACGTTTACGACTTGTCGGCCCGGCCCCTTCGCGCCGCACAGCGCTCCGGCGACGAGGATGATGGGCAACGTGGCCAACGCAGTACGGTTCTTGGGCATGGCGATCAATCCTCCGTGCCAGGGGGTGCGCGACTGCCGGCGTCTGAGGCTGATTCAGCTCGCGGCAGTGGCGGTGCTTGCTGCGCCTTTCGCGCGGTCGTGGGGGTGTATTCCTGATCGGCCAGGAGGGTCTGAAAGTTTAATCCGATTGCGCGAAGTTTTCCGTAGAGGCGAACTCGGCGATCGAGGAAAGAATGAACGCCGCTAGCGAAGCCCGGCTTCTTGGAGCCGGGCTTCTTCACTCTTTCATCGCCTTCTTGATCGCCTTGCCGTCGGCCGACGGCAGCTCAACGCCCAGCAGATGGGCGATGGTCGGCGCCACGTCGAGGCTTTGGACCTTGCCGAGCCTGACCGCCGGCTGAATGCCGTGCCCCCACAGTACCAGCGTCCCGTACAGCTCCGGGTGGCCGGGCAGATAGCCGTGCGTGCCTGCCGGGGGGCTGCGCGGCACGACGGCCTCTTTCGCGTCGGCCGTGTCCGTGAAGCTGTAGCCCCGCTTGGCCGTGACCCACAGGTCCGGGGCGCGGGGATCGACGTCCGGCGTCGGCTGGCCGAGCTTGGCGAACTCGTCGGGTGCGTACACGGCTTCGACCCCTTCCACCGCCGCCAAGGCCTTGCGCAGCCGCGCCGTGATGGCCGCGCGGTCCTTGTCGTCAAGCACGTAGACCATGCAGGCGCCGCCTTGCGAGACGCAGGCGGCCTGCTTGGTTTTTTCGGTCAACAGACCCTGCTGGCGGAAGACGGCGGTGGGCCGGATGTCCTTTTCGATGGGGAAGAAGCCGTGGTCGCTGGCCACGATCAGCGTCGTTTTGTCGGCCAGCCGCGAGGCGCCGATGGCCTCGACCAGGTCGCGCAGCCGGTCATCGGCGTAGCGGACCGACCAATAGGCCTCCGGGCTGCGCGGCCCGAAGCGGTGCTCGACGTGATCGACCTCCACCAAATGGATCAGCAGCAAGTTCGGCTGGTGGTTCTTGAGCACGTGGGCCGCCATCCGCGTATAGAGCCAGTCGCGGAGCACGCCGCCGCCGGTCGAGTCTTTCGTCCAAGCCCATGCCGATCGACCGGCAGCCCCTCGGCCCGCAGCTCCGCCAGCCATTGCCGCGTGCCGTACTTGGGCCAGGCCTCGTCGCCGAACATGTCGGGCACGGTCCAGTCGAGCGTGCGGGCATTGCGCGTGGCGGGCCAGATGATGCCCGAGGTGACGAGGCCAGCTTGATGGGCCACGTCGTACACGGTGGGCGATTTGACGATCTGATCCTTATCGAACAGCGGATCGGGCAGCAGGGAGACGGACGTGGCCGTCTTGCGATCGAGGTAACTGTTGCCGATCACGCCATGCTTCACGGGCGGCACGCCGGTGACCAGCGTAGTGTGGTTGGGCCAGGTGACGGTCGGGAACGAGCACTCCAGCCCGTCGGCCCGCGCCCCTTCGCGAGCCAGCCGCCGCAGCGTCGGCATGTCGGCCTTGGGATCGTCGAGATAGAAGCCGGCCAGGCCGTCAACGCTCACCAGGATCACGCAGCGATCCTTGTGCGGCTCGGCGGCGCGTGCGGGCAAAGCCGTAAGCAGCGCCAGGATTAGGCTGGGGGAGATGCGTAGCACAAGAAAGGCAGCCAAACGGCGCATGGCGCGGACCCTGGTGGCGGGAGGCACGAGTTATGGTCAGCCTCAGCATAGCTGGGCGGGGCCTTGCCGCAACCAAATCAGAGGGCTGCGCGGCAGCTCCCCGACCGCTTAGCAGGCGCGGAAACACTCCGTGCGTGTGCGCCGGCCCGCCGCACAGGTCACCAAGTGTTCCGTATATGTCACGTTTTCAGGGCCGCTTTACGGGGCAACGTATTACCGAAGATGTTGCCACCGTGTCACTTCGGTGGACTCGGACGAGGTTTTGCGCGGCCCTTTCTCGCAGTGACGCCGTGTGAACGGCGGCAGAATACGCTTCGCCGCATGTCAGTTCGATCAGTAGATTGACCCACAGGCCTACGACGCGATGGCGATTGGCAGGCATCCAGCAGACGCTCCAGCGCGTCGGCATTGGCGCCCAGCTCGCCGGCCAGCGCGGGCAGCGGCTTTGGCCCGGCCTCCAAGGCATCGAAGACGCCGAGCTTCACGGCGGCGAACATCGTCTTGCTGCGACGAAAGGCCTCCATGAGATCGAGCACCGGGGCGGGGTCAGGCACGGTGAGATCGGTGGGCATCGTGGCACGCGCGTTACAGGTCTGAGGATGACGCCCATCGTACTGGTCGTCTTGCTCGTACGCATTCGAACCGGATAAGAAAAGACGGCGAGCCTCCGGCAACGTCGGCGGGACTTCCCACCATGGGCGTTGCGCGGAGACTCGCCGTCAATCTGCCGCGGCCGGAACGCCGCTGGCAGAATGTGCTAATACTCCGTTACGAGTTGGCTGATGATTCGTGGCACGGGCTTCCAGCCCGTGAATTCACGGCCAAGATGGCCGTGCCACACCTCAGGTTACGCCACCAGCCGCACGCCGGCGGCGACCGGCTCGGCCGATTTCACGCCGTCGATGAATTCCTCGAAGATCCGCACGTCCAGCGCCGAGGCCGTGTCGGCCTCCGGGTGGAACTGCGTGCCGAAGGCGAACCACTCGGGCTGCGTGCTTTCGATGGCCTCGATCACGCCGTCTGGACAGCGGGCCGAAACCGTGAAGCCCTCGGCCACCTGGTCCACCGCCATGTGGTGCATGCTGTTGACGCGGATTTCGCCGTCGCCGTAGACCCGCTCCATGATCGTGCCGGGCACGACCTCCAGCGTGTGCCGGTGCACCTCCTTGTCGATGGCGTCGGTGTGTGGCAGCGCCTTGGGCAGGTCCTCGGGAATGTGCAGGAAGAGGTTGCCTCCCTGCGAGACGTTGAGGAGCTGCATGCCCAGGCCGATGCCCATCACGGGAACGCGTCGCTTGGCGATCAGCTTGATGAGGCGGCGGTCGAAGTTCTCCCGCCGGTCGGCCAACGGCCGCACCGAGGGGTGGGTCATAAAGCCGTCGCGGCGCGGGTCCAGATCGGCCCCGCCCACGAGCAGCACGCCGTCGAGACGATCGAGCGCGGCGTTCAGGTCGTCGTTCTCCTCCAGTGGCGGGATCAGCAGGGGAATGCCGCCGATCTCCGAAATCGCGTCGTAGTAGCCCGACGCCAGATAGCTAAACGCCGGCTTGTCTCCCTGGGCACCACGAAAATCCGCATTGATGCCAATAAAAGGTTTCGAGTTCATGGCTCCCTCTCCTTGGGCGCATCGCGTCCCTACGATGTGAAACGGGAAAGAAATGGCGCACAGAACGACTCCAGTAGGACGGATTTCCAATCCGTCCGGCACTTCGGTAGGACGGATTGGAAATCCGTCCTACAGCACGTGTGAGAGCGACCGCCAGAAGGCGACGTGCGGCGACAAAGCCGGGCCACGGCGTTGCCAGCTCGCGAGACGGGCCAAGAGCCGACGGCCAGAAGGCCGTGGAACTGGCCCGCGAAAGCGGGAGCAACATGACACCCACGGTCGCCGTCCGTCCCTGACGGCCATGGGAGCACTCGCGTTGCCGCTGCCACATCCTGGGCAGATTTGCCAATGGGTCGTCCTTAACACGCAGATCGAACTGTTGCGCCGGTAAACGCCTGCCATCCGAGCAGGCACCAGAGGCGGGCAAACTTAGCCGCCCGCCGCCAAGTTGCAAGCGGCGTGCCGTATCTTGCGTGTTGGAGCGGTGGCGACCACTAGATGTGGGGTGCTAGCAGTGCTAGCAAGGCCGCGCCGTTTGCAGACCGCACGCGACTATCGACCTGCGATCAGAAAAGTGACGAAGCCGATCAGGCCAGCGACGACGCCCAGCGAGAGAATAGGGACGAACACGCTCATGTCGTCGATCCACCAACCCAGTGCATAGCCCAAAAGCGCACCCAGCAACGGCCCCAGCCACAGAAACGCGCGCCCCACCGTGGCGGATGGCGACGACGCCCCTGTTGGCCGCGGCGGCTCTGCTCTGCGCGACCGAGTAGACAATCGGTACGCCAGCGCTCCAAGCAAGGCGCCCAGCAGCGGCAAGACGAGGTGCCACTCGCGATCGTAGCCCAGGCAGTACGCCGCCGCCGCGCCGACGAGCAGGCCGGTCAAGATGCAGGCCAGCGCGAGCAACGGGCCGCGACGAGTGGGATGTGGCGCGGACATGCAACACCGAATCGCGGTCGGGCCGCCTACGCTTTGGCCAAGATGACACGGTCCAGTCCTTCCATTTTATCACGCGAGCAGCTTCTTCACCACCTGCCCCGCCACGTCGGTCAGGCGGAACTCGCGGCCCTGGGACTTGTAGGTGAGCTTGAGGTGATCGAGGCCCAGGAGGTGCAAAATCGTGGCGTGCAGGTCGTGGACGTGCACGAGATCTTCGGTGACGTAGAAGCCTAGCTCGTCGGTGGCTCCGATGGTCTGGCCGATTTTGATGCCGCCGCCGGCTAGCCACATGGCGAAGGAATCGACGTGGTGGTCGCGGCCCATCATGTCGCGCGGCTCGCCCATCGGCGTGCGGCCGAACTCGCCGCCCCAGAGGACGATCGTGTCGTCGAGCAGGCCGCGCCGCTTGAGATCGAGCACCAGAGCGGCCATCGGCTGATCGACTTCGCCGCAGCGCTCATCCAGCGACTTGCCTAGCTCGGTGCCGGCGTTGCCGTGATGGTCCCAGTCGGTGTGATAGAGCTGCACGAAGCGAACGCCACGCTCGACCAGCCGCCGGGCCAGCAGGCAATTGTTGGCGAACGAGACCTTGCCCGGCTGGGCGCCGTAGGCCTTGATGGTGGCCGCCGTCTCGCCGGAAAGGTCCATCAGCTCCGGGGCGCTGGCCTTCATGCGGTAGGCCATTTCGTAGGCGGCGATGCGGGTGGCGATCTCCGGGTCGCCGACCTTGGCCAGCCGGCGGGCGTTGAGGTCGTTCACCACGTCGGTGAACTCGCCCTGGGCCTGGCGGTCGATGCCGGGCGGGTTGGCCAGGTTCAAAATCGGCGCAGCACCGGCGCGGAACGGCACGCCCTGGTAGGTGGTCGGCAGGAAGCCGCTGCCCCACAGCGGCGAGCCGCCGCGCGGCCCGCGCGGGCCGGATTGCAGCACCACGAAGCCGGGCAGGTTCTGCGAATCGCTGCCGATGCCGTAGGTGATCCACGAGCCCATGCTCGGCCGCCCGTCGGTGAACCGCGGCGTGCCGCTGTTCATGAACAGCTTGGCCGGGCCGTGGTTGAAGACGTCGGTCTTCATGCCGCGGACGATACAAATCTGGTCGGCGATGCTAGCCAGGTGCGGCAGGCACTCGCTGATCTCGGCCCCCGACTGGCCGTGCCGGGCGAACTTCCGCCGCGTGCCCAACAACTTCGCATCCTGCTTGATGAACGCGAACCGCTTGTTGGCCACATACGACGGCGGCACGACCTGGCCATCGAGCTCGCGCAGCTTGGGCTTGTAGTCGAATAGCTCCAAGTGGCTCGGCCCGCCGGCCATGAAGAGGAAGATCACCTGCTTGGCCTTGGGGGCGCAGTGCGCCGGCCGAGGGGCCAGCGGGTTGACGTCGCCGACGACGCCCGGTTGCGCCGCAGGCGCGGCCCCGAGGCGGTCGTTCAGCAGCGAAGCCAGCGCGATGCCGCCCAATCCCACGCGGCAATCGCGGAAGAAATGCCGGCGGGTAAGGGCTAAGCGGTCTCGCTGTATAGGGCGCTGGTGGTCTTGTGTATGGCTCAT
>JBGQHD010000145.1:0-8747 GCA_041497795.1 Planctomycetia bacterium | reverse complement strand
CCTGTTCACCGCCTCGGTGATCGCAGGGATCATTGCCCTGCTGGTGACCGCCGGCCCTCAGAAGGATTCCCGCAGGGCGGACGTTCCGCCCGTGCCCGAGGGGATGGAGGTGGCCACGCTGGGCTCCGGCTGCTTCTGGTGCAGCGAGGCGATCTTTCAGCAGCTTCGCGGCGTGCACTCGGTGGTGCCCGGTTACAGCGGCGGCCACGTGCCCAATCCCAGTTACCGTCAGGTCTCTAGCCGTACGAGCGGGCATGCCGAGGTGATTCGGATCGTCTTCGATCCGCGGGTGATCTCCTACGCCGAGCTGCTGGAGGCGTTTTGGCAATCGCACGACCCCACCACCGTGGACCGCCAGGGCAACGACCGGGGGCCACAGTATCGCTCGGTGATCTTCACGCACAGCGACCAGCAACGCCAGGAGGCCGAGCACTACAAAGAGCGGTTGGGCGAGTCGGGGGCCTTCGCCGCGCCGATCGTCACCCAGATCGTCCCCTTCACCGAGTTCTATCCGGCCGAGTTGTATCACCTGAACTACTTCGCCGACAACGGGCGGCAGCCCTACTGCGCGTCGGTAATCGGGCCGAAGGTCGAGGAGTTCCGGCGGGCGTTCGCCGACAAGCTCAAGTCGCCGGCAGATTGACGACGTTGGGCGGCGTGCGCCCGCACAGGCAATCGATCACCTGCCGTGTGGCCCGCCTGCGCAGCTCCAGCAGCGAGTCTTGCGAGAGAAACGCCGCGTGCGGCGTGACGATCACGCGCGGATCGCTGAACGGCGGCTGCGACAAGTCGGGTGGCTCCGGATCTTGCACGTCGAGCGCCGCGCCGGCGATCTGGTCGCGACTCAAAGCCGCCGCGAGCGCCGCCTGATCGACCAGGCCGCCGCGGGCCGTGTTGATGAGATAGGCCGTGGGCTTCATACGGGCCAGCGCCGCGGCATTGATGAGGTGGCGGGTTTCCGGCGTCAGCGGCAAATGCAGGGAGACATAGTCGCTCTGGGCCAGCAGCTCGGCTGTGGGGCACGCTTCCAACGTGCCCGACGCAGACGCAGGGTCGGCCTCCAGCCTGACAGACGTGGGACAGACTTCGTCCGTGCGAGGCGGACCGGAACCCTGTCCGACGGGTTGCCCACGACTCGCAATCACGCGCAGCCCCATGCCCATCGCCCGCCGTGCAACCTCGCGACCGATGTGGCCCAGGCCGACGATGCCCAGCGTCTGCCCGGCGATGCGCCGCAGCGGCGGACCGGCGTTCCGGTCGTACCGGCCGGCCTTGGTCTCTCGATGAAAGCGGGCAATGTTCCGGGCCAGGGCCAAGAGCAAGGCCAGCGTGTGCTCGGCCACCTCGTGGACGCAGTAGTCCGGCACGTTGGTAACGGCGATGCCGCGGCGTGTGGCGGCGGCGACGTCGATGTTATCCAGGCCCACGCCCAGCCGGGCGATGATCCGGCACCGCGGCGCGGCCTCGATGACCGCCGTCGGGACCTGCGCCCAGCAAGTGAGGATTGCATCGACGTCGGCCGCCAATTGCGCGAGCGTGCCGGCATCGGCGGCCGGCGCGACGACCAGCTCCGCGTCGATCGTGCGCAGCAACTCCCGCTCGACTTCGACGTCGGGCCAGGCGTAGTCGGTTAAGAGAACGCGGAAGCGGCTCATGCGCTTGCCAGGTCCAATTCAACTCGTGATCGCACTCGTGCGTCAGTCGGCTTCATTCGGCTGAAGCCGACTGAACCAACGCGAAGCGGTCATCACGTCGTCCAGGGCTCATGTCTTCAAGTGCGTTGGGTCACTCGACGATGTCAACGTCTGATCCACGACGACCACCCGCACGTCGCAGACGTTTGTATGCGTCGGGCCAGTCTTGATCAACGCCCCCAGCGGCGCGAAGAAATGGTAGGCGTCGTTGCGGCCCAGGTGATCGGCGATGTCGAGGCCACGGGTGCGGGCGCCCTCCAGCACCTGCTCGTCGATGAATGCGCCGGCGGCGTCGGTGGGGCCGTCTTCGCCGTCGGTGCCGCCGGACAGCAGGGCGATGCCGTGGAGGCCGGTCGGGGCCAGGCGGTCCAGCGCCGCGAGGACGAGCTGTTGGTTTCGTCCACCCAGGCCGCGGCGGGCCGCTTCGACCAGCCGCACGACCGGCTCGCCGCCGGTGATCAAACAATTCGGGCCGGGGCGATCGCGCATCCTCAGCGCCATTTCGGCGAGGTGACGGCCGACACCTTCGGCTTCGCCCTCGAGCGACTGGGCGGCGTCGAGCACGAACGAATAGCCGAGCCGCTCGGCCTCGTCGCCCGCCGCCGCGACCGCCGTGGCGTTGTTGCCGACGACGATGTTCCGCGCGATCGGGGCACGTGGCCGCGTCTCTCCGAGACGCGAAGGCGAGTCTCGGAGAGACTCGCCCACGTGACCGGCCAATCGCTCGGCGTCGCCGGCCTTTCGCTCCAGATACGCGATCGCGGCGGGCGCCACGCCGGCAGCGCGGGCCCCGAACTGCTTCAGCACGGCGAGCGCGTCCGCGGGTGTGGACGAATCCTCGACCGTGGGACCGGAGGCGATAATGTCCAGCGGGTCGCCCAGCACGTCGGAGATCACCAGCGTAATCAGCCGGCCGGCGCGGCAGGCCCGCAGCAGTCCGCCCCCTTTGATCCGGCGGAGCTGCTTGCGGACGGTGTTGAGCTGGCGGATATTGGCCCCCGCGGCGCTGAGAAACCGCGTGATCTGCTGCTTGTCTTCCAGCGAGACGCCCGGCGCGGGCGCGGGCAGCAACGCACTGCCGCCGCCGGAGAGCAGGCACAGGCACAGGTCGTCGGCGCTGAGCGACTCGACGAGCTGGAGGATGCGTTCGCTCCCCATCACGCCCTCGGGAGTCGGCTCATTGACTCCCGCCGGCCGGGCCGGGTGCAGCTTGATGTGCCGGGGCAGCCCCACGCCGTCGGCCGGCAGACAATCGGCGGGGACATTCACCCAGCCGGAGAACTCTTTGCCGGTGCGGTCGAGGAGTTCCTCCACAGCCGCCGCCATGCCGGCCCCGGCCTTGCCGGCGCCGACGACCGCGATCCGCCGCACGTTGGTCAGATCGATCGGCTCGTCGTCCACGATCAGCGATCGGCCGTCCACCTGCACGGCCTGGCGGACCAGCTCCTCCGACCGCACGGCCGCGACGGCGGCGTGCCAGATTTGCAGGGCGTGTTGCCGCAGCATGGCGGCGGCGGTGGTCGTCATCAGCGGTCGGTCCGGCCGGAGGTCAGGTCACGCCGTAGACGCGCAGCAGCTCGAGCCATTCGCCAGGCAGCTCCACGACGAACTGCGAGAGGCTGTTGGGCTTGGCCGCGCAGAGGGCCATGCCGGCCATGTACTGCTCGCCGTCGGCCTCGAACTTGCCGGCCGCCGAACACCACGGCGTGCTCTTGCCGCGGTCGCCCGGCAGCTTCACGCTGGTGAAGAAGGCGTTGGCGAAGCCGCGTGGGCTGAGCTGCGGCGGCCAGATGCATACCAGTGAGCCGTGCGCGGCGACCACCTTGGCCAAGCCGGGCACGACCTGATCGATCATCGCGCTGCGTTCGACGCCCGTGGGCACCTCGCGCAGCCGGCCCGACGGCGCCAGCACCAGCACGGCCACGCGGACGCGCAGGCCATAGCAACGCAGCTCCGGCCCATTCTCCGGCGGGCCGACCTGGCCGACGCCGGCCAAGTCGATGGCCACGATCTCAGGCAGCGGCGGCGGGCCCTGCCGGCGCCTGCGCAGCCAGAGGGCGGCGATAGCGATCACCAACACGGCCAGAACCGCGGCCCCGCCGGCCACCCACGGCCAAATCTGCGGGTCGGCAAGCTGGTCGAGGAGACCGCTCAGGTAGTCGGTGAAGTCATCCAAGCCAGACATGGGCGCACCGTGCTAATCAACTTCCAGTATCCTCGCGCCCGGCAAAGATTCCTAGATCAGCGCCCTTCCACCAGCCGGGCAAATGCCTGCTTGGCGTGCGCGAGCAGCGCGGGGTAATCGGTGGCTTCGATCTCCTCGCCGATCAACTCGACGTCGTAATAGCCATTGTAGCCCGCCGAACGCAGGGCGGAGACGATCTCAGCCAGGGGGACCTTGCCTTCCCCCAAGCGGCAGCGGTTCTGCTCGCCGTCGGGCTGATCCTTGCCATCGCCCAATTGCACCAGCGCGATGCGGTCCACGAACTCGCCGATGCGGGCGGCGATCCGCGGATGGAAACCCATGTGATAGGTGTCGAAGACCAGCTTGACTCGGGCGCGGTCCTCGGCCTGGTCGAGCACGGCCAGCGTGTCATCCACGGTGGTCAAGAAGGTCCAATCCGCCGCGCAGCCGGTATGCATCGGCTCCACGGCCAGCACCACGTTGGCTTCCCGCGCCGCGGCGGTGAGTTCCTTGAGCGCGTCGCGGAACAGCCGCCGGGCGTGATTGTGCGTGTGGCCGGCCCGTCCGCCGCTATAGACCACCAAGCAAGATGCCCCCAGGAGGGCCGCCTGCCGCACGGCATCGATGCCGTCATCGACGCTGTCGCGGAAGGTGCGGCCGTCGCTGCCGGTGAAGCCCCCGGCCCAGAGCAGGGTTGAGACCTTCAAACGCTTGGCCTTGAGCAGCTCGACGGCCTTCTCCTCGCCGCAGTCCGACAGCTTCTGACGCCACACGCCGATGGCCGGCACGTCCGCTGCGGCGTATCGTTCCACGTCCTCCTCGAACGACCAGCGAAAGGTGGTGACTTCATTGATCGACAGTAGCGCCATCAGTGTGCTCGCTCCTTCCGTAGGGCAGACCCTCGCGGCCAGTCGCAACCGAGCAGACTTCGGATCGCTGCGGGGCCATCGTGGCAGGCTCGCTGCAGCCTACCCGGCGGGCCTGACCTGGCGGAATGGCAGAATGCCCAGCCGACCGTATTCCACCGCCCCAGCCCTCGACCCGCCTCATCGCCCGTTGCGCCCCACCGAGCGCTCCCGCCACGATCCGCCGTCCGTGGGTGGCCAAGGTAGTATGAGGACTTGCCGTAAATCTGTAAAGGAAAGGTGGTTTGTGCCCAGAGCCGCCCCTTCGCTTCGCGAGAAGAAGCTGCATCTCGCGGAGCCGCTCGTGGGGCAGACACTCCTGTCTGCCAAGCAGGCAGGAATGCCTGCCCCTCGGCATGCAGCGCAGCTCGATGGCTGCTTTGCGCGAGACGGGCTTTGCGAACGGAATGAATTCCGTTCTACGACGACTTCTACGACGACGGCGACTTGCGGCTGTGCCCGGCGCGGCGTAGAATCCTACTGAGTAGGGATTTGTGGCCGCTTGCAGCCTCAACTGCTAAAGTGCCACCGCCGGCCCGTGCGACCAATCGTCGTCACGGTGGCGGTCCACCTTGACCAGTCAGGCCGCGAGCACGCACACGGCGTCTCGCGGCTTTTGCTTTGGGTCGGGGCAATCCCTGTGGAGGGTTCGGGGTTCGGGGTTCAGGGTTCAGGTGAACGAGGGGAAGTCCCCACGTCTGATCCTGATCTGAATCCTGAACCCTGAACCCTGAACCCTGAATCCTCACGAGATTGCCATGACCGCCGAACATCTCCCTCCGGGCCAGCGCCGCGGGCCGCTGGGCCCCTCGACGTTGGCCGTGCACGCCGGCGAACGCCACCTGAAGCCGGGTGACGCCATCACCGACCCCATCTTCTGCGCCGCCACTTACACCTTCGCCGACACGCAGGCGGTCATCGACTTCATCGAGCAGAAGCTGCCTCGCGAGGAATACGGCCGCTACGGCAATCCCGGCGAGCGCGTGGTCGAGCGCAAGCTGGCGGAGCTCGAGGGGGGCGAGATAGCCGTGCTGTTCTCGACCGGCATGGCGGCCATCGTCGGCCTGCTCATGGCCAAGCTCAGCGCCGGCGACGAGATCCTGTTCTTCGACGAGTGTTACCACCGCAGCCGCGAGTTTTGCGCCAAGCACCTCTCCCGCTTCGGCGTGGTGACCAAGCAGGTGAAGGCCTGCGACTACGATGCCATGGAGGCGGCCATCACGCCGCGCACGAAGCTCCTGGTCAGCGAGTCGCCCACCAACCCGCACCTGAGCATAGTAGACCTCGACCGCTTCGTGGCCATCGGCCGCCGGCACGGGGTCGAGACGCTGATCGACGCCACGCTGGCCACGCCGTACAACCTGCGGCCCATCGCGGCCGGCGTGGACTACGTGCTGCACTCGGCCACCAAGTACCTCGGCGGGCACAACGACCTCTTGGCCGGCGTCGTCATCGGCTCCACCGAAAAGATGGAGTCGGTCCGCAAGCTCCGCGGCATCATGGGGGCCATCAACTCGCCGCACAACATCTACCTCTTGCAGCGCGGGCTGAAGACCTTCGAGCTGCGGATGGAGCGGCACAACCACAACGGCCTGGCCGTGGCGCAGTTCCTTGCTCGGCACCCGAGAGTCGAGCGGGTCTACTACCCCGGCCTGCCGACGCACGCCGGCCACGACATCGCCCGCCGCACCATGCGGGGCCACGGCGGCTTGGTGACGTTCCTGATCCGCGGCGCCGACTGGCGTCAAACGGCCGACGTGGTCGATGCCTGCCGCATCCCGCGGATCGGCCCCAGCCTGGGCGGCGTGGAATCGCTCATCGAGCAGCCGCTGGTGATGAGCTACTACGAGTGCACGCCGGAAGAGCGCCGCCGCTACGGCATCCCCGACAACATGATCCGCCTGGCCTGCGGCATCGAGAACGCGGAGGATCTCATTGCGGATTTGGCGCAGGCGCTGGATCGGGCGTAGAATTGAGTGGGCATAGAGTTGAGCGGGGGCACCGGATTGATGCTCCACGTAACTACCTGTCGGGCAGCCATGCTGTCGCGAAATGATCCAACAATTCCACGTAGAGAACTTTAAGGCGCTTCGTAACGTGACCGTTGACTTGAATCAGTTAACGGTTGTAGTGGGACCGAACGGTGCTGGGAAAACAAGCCTCTTGGAAGGGATGCTCCTTCTCAGCGAGCAGATTGCCGACAAACCTCATTCGGCGAGCCAAGCCAACGTACGCGGGATTCACTCGTTTCGGACAATCGGAACGAAGGCGCCGATGCGGCTGCAATTCGTTCTCGATTGCGGTACAGTACAATACATTCTCGAATCCGACGAAGAATCGAGCGCATTGGAGGGTTTGGGGCCGCAAAGTGGCAAATGGAGTTTTCGCGTCGAGGGTGAGGTCAAAATCAACGGACAGCCCGCTGCTGTCGAGTTACGAAGATCGTCCGGCAAGGGCGCCGGACCGGCTAGACCGACGACCAAGGGTGGACGCGAGTCGCTTCTGGAGTGCGCAGGCCCGCTCGCAAACACTAGGTTGCTCCAATTTGACACAAGCCGGCTCGCCGCGCCGTCGCAAAGTAATGACGAAGTCCCAGAACTGGCGTCAAACGGAAGCGGGCTCGCATCGGTACTCGCCGCCTACAAGCTCAGTGACGAGGAGCGATTCAACGCGATTGAATCAGCCCTGTGCTCGGTCGTGCCCGTGGTTACGCGTCTGCGCGTCGGGCGCCGGAAGGTATCCCAGTCTGTGAGCGACGCGATTCTCTTTGACACGCTCAGCGCCAATGGGCTGCCTGCTCACTTCGTTAGCGAAGGCACGCTTCTCGTGCTTGGCCTGTTGACCGTTTTGTTAGGCCCCAGGCGTCCACGTCTGCTGCTTCTTGATGACTTCGACCGCGCTTTGCACCCTCTGGCGCAAAAGGAGCTCTTAGCACAACTCCGGAAGGTGCTCACGAAGTGGCCTGACCTTCAGATCGTCGCAACGACGCACTCGCCCCTGCTGCTCGACCATCTAATGCCTGAAGAGGTCCGAATTACCAGCATGAATGACGAGGGGTCGGTGGTTGTCGGCCGGCTAGAAGATCATGCCAAATTCGACCGCTGGAAGGACGAAATGCGACCCGGCGAGTTCTGGAGCATGGTCGGTGAAAAGTGGCTCTCCCAGGCACCGTCCGCAGCGGTTAGCGAATGACCGTCAACATCGTCGTCATCTGCGAAGGGCCGGTAGACCACTGGACCGGCTGCGGGCTGGCCGACCGTGTTATTTGCAAGCATGCCGAATGGATCACGGACGACGTCATAGGCCATTGCCGCTGCTGGCGAGGATTGACGCCGGGAACTGAATTCTGCCTTTGGAAGCACGTCGGCGACCTGGCCCGCGAGCGCGGAATCCGCGCCTATGGCCACTTCGCGGACGAACCGGCGGAACCCGATGCGTTGGTCGCTCGCCGCGCGCTGCTCCTCATCGCGGCCCTCGATGAGACGCCGCATGCCGCCATCCTCTTGCGCGACAATGATGGTCAGGACGAGCGGCGCATCGGTTTGGAGCAGGCCCGAGCCGAGCGCCGACGCATCAACATCCCGGTAGTCGTCGGGCTCGCCCGAACGAAGCGCGAATGCTGGGTCTTGGCAGGCTTCGAGCCGCAAGACAGCGATGAGCAACGCAAGCTGGACGAACTGCAAAGGGAGCTTGGCTTCGATCCGACGCTCCACGCGGACCGGCTCGACGCGCGGACGCCGAACGCAAAGAAAAACGCCGTCCGGGTTCTCGAGAGGCTCATCGGCCGCAACCATGACCGCGAAGCGGCCTGCTGGTTGACGACGGACTTAGCCATCCTCGCTGAACGAGGCTCCAAGTCCGGTTTGGCGAAGTACCTCGAAGAGGTCGAGCAGTCGATCGTGCCCCTTTTCGTGCGCGCCGCGAAGTAGTTTTGGCGTCCCATCGCACCCCAGACGCTCCCGG
>JBGQHD010000144.1:0-8758 GCA_041497795.1 Planctomycetia bacterium | reverse complement strand
GCCTCCTGATTCCTGACTCACGTCGCGATCTCTTCGCGCAGCGCCGCCACCTCCTGCGATAGCTCGATCGTCCGGCCGGGGGCTTCGCCGAGCCAGAAGGGAATCGTCGCCGGCGCTCCGTGGGCATCGGCCACGGTCACGACGCCGCTCCGCACGTTGCGGATACGCCACGACGTGTTGCCTAGCAGGAAAATGTCGCCGGCCATGCTTTCGATGGCGAAGTCTTCGTTCACCGTGCCCAGGAAGGTGCCTTCGCCCTCGGTGACGACGCGGTAGTCGGCCGTGTCAGGGATGGCGCCGCCGGACGTGAGGGCCGCGAGGCGAGCGCCGCGGCGGGCCTTGAGCTTGTGGTTGATCCGGTCGCGATGCAGGTGGGCCCCGCGGCGCAGGCTCGGCGTCAGGCCATCGCTGAGCATCGTCAGCACGGCGTCGAAATCGGCCCGCGACAGGTCGCGGTACGGCCAGGCGCCCCGGCAGAGATCGTAAAGCGCCTCTTCATCCCAGTCATCGGCCGCGGTGGCGGCGACGATCTGCTGGGCGAGGATGTCCAGCGGCTGACGAGGCATCTCCACGCGGTCCAGCCGGCTCTGCCGCACGGCGCGGACCAGGGCCATCGACTCGATCAGGTCGTCGCGCGTGAGCGGGAAGAGCCGGCCCTTGGGTATGGCGCGCAGCGTGTGGCCGGCCCGGCCGACGCGCTGCAGGAACGTGGCGATGGCCCGCGGCGAGGAAATCTGGCACACCAGGTCGATGTAGCCGATATCGATCCCCAACTCCAGTGAGGCCGTGGCGACGATGGCCTTGAGCTGGCCGCTTTGCAGCCGCTGCTCGGCGGAAAGCCGCAGCTCTTTGGAGAGGCTGCCGTGGTGGCTGGCGACGGCATCCGTTCCGAGCATCTCGCTCAGGTTGTGGCTCACCCGCTCGGCCAATCGCCGCGTGTTGACAAAGACCAGCGTGCTGCGGTGCGTGCCAATCAGCTCGCACAGCCGGGCATAGATTTCGGCCCACTGCTCGTTGGAGCAAACGGCGGATAGCTCGGTCGGCGGCACCTCGATGCCCAGGTCCAACTCCCGCATGTGGCCGACATCGACGATGCGGCAGCGCGGCCGGCCGTCGTCCAGCAGCCCGGCTGCTGCGGAGCAGCCGGGCTGCTTTTCGCTGCTCTCGACATTCCGGGACCCGACCAGGAACCGCGCGATCTCGTCCATCGGCCGTTGCGTCGCCGAGAGGCCGATCCGCACCGGCGGCTGATCGCACAGCGCGGTCAGCCGTTCCAGCGACAGCGCCAGGTGGCTGCCGCGCTTGTCGCGTGCCAAGGCGTGAATTTCATCCACAATCACGGTTCGCACCCGCCGCAGCATTTCCCGGCTTCGCTTGCCGGTGAGCACCAGGTACAGCGACTCGGGCGTCGTGACCAGGATATGCGGCGGCCGGCGCGTCATCGCCTGGCGCCGGGCGGCTGGCGTGTCGCCGGTCCGCAGGCCTACGCGCAGCTCCGGCAACAAATGGCCGGCGGCGTAGGCCCGCGCCGTGATCTCGGCCAGCGGCACTTCCAGATTGCGATGAATGTCGGCACTGAGCGCCTTGAGCGGCGAGACATAGACCACCTGCGTCTCGTCGGCCAGCTCACCGGAGAGCGCCTGTCGCAGCAGCCGGTCGATGCAGACGAGAAACGCCGTGAGCGTCTTGCCCGAGCCGGTGGGCGCGGCGATCAGCGTATGCTCGCCGGCCAGAATCTCCGGCCAGCCGAGCCGCTGCGGCTCCGTCGGCTGGCCAAAGCGGTCGGCGAACCACTGCGCGACGAGGGGATGGAAGTCAGCGAGCATGCCTCAAGTGTACACATGTCTCATCGGATGCGGGAGGCGCTAATCTGATGGAGGCGACTGGTGGGGACGTTCGGGCATGTTCCACGGAACGGCCAGGCCCTCTTGAATCATCGCCTCACGGACCGCGATTGTCATCGCATGATTCACCGCCAACAAGCGCGCCGTCGTGCGGCCGATGGCAGTCTTGCCAACCAGGACGGCGCCTTCCCAGCGGAAATGCGCCGACCACTTATGCTGCCGAGGGTGGAACAATCGCACTAGCCGACGCGTAATGGGATCGATGCTGGCAATGTTTGGCCCCTTGTTCAAGTTGCATCGGGGACATGCCAGGCACAAGTTGCCCGAGACCGCCTTGCCGCCGTGCTGTTTGGCGATGACGTGGTCGAGCGGAAAACGAAACCGGTGTGGGGACTGCGGGAGACGGCAATACTCGCACGCGTCGCCGGAGCGTTCGCGCACCAGACGTTCGAGCTTCGCGGGAATATCGCTCACGACGCCTGTTTCACGCGCCGTAGGGATTGCCGCGCATGTGACTGAAGAATCGCCAAGAAGTCCGCGGTCAGGATGTACTCGTCCAGCTCACTGCGTTCCTCTGGCGACAAACGCGCTTCTTGAGCCTTGCTCGACAATTCGGCCATCCGCGTATGGTCCGATTCCGGAAAGTCCGCGCGGAGAAGTGATTCGGCGGCTTCCGGTGACAGGCCGTCAACCACCGGCTTAATCAGTCGATTGAAGATCGCAACGCGCAAGCTCATGGAAATGGCCTCACGACAGAGTCCAAAGTCTCAAACCGTCAGTATATCCTATGCGCAATCAGTTGGAGGGGCTGACCAACAGCGCCGCCGGGTTTTGCAGCCGCCGGATCACCGCGTTGCCGAAGGCCGCTCCGATCGCGCCATCCAGAATGCGATGGTCGAACGAGAATGAGAGATACACCAGGTCCGCCGGCCGCAAGTTGCCGTCATGGTCGTAGACCGGGCGTTTGACGACTCGGCCGATGCCCAGGATGGCGGCCTCCGGGTGGTTGACGACCGGCGTGGAGATTAGCCCGCCGATGCCGCCGATGGAGGTGACCGTGAACGTGCCGCCGCGGAGGTCGTCGCGGCGGGCCGTGCCTTCGCGCGCGGAGCGGCTGAGCTGCTCGATCTCGCGGGCGATCTGCGTGATGTCCTTGCGGTCGGCTTCGCGGACCACCGGCACGAGCAGGCCGTTGGGCGTGGCCACGGCGATGCCGATGTCGTAGCGGTCGTGCAGCACGATCTCGCCGGCCGAGTCGTCGAGCGAGGCGTTGACGATGGGGATTTCCTTGAGGGCTTCGACCACCGCCTTGACGAAAAACGGCAGGTAGGTGAGTTTCAGCCCGCGCTGGCTGAAGGTCTCCTTGAGCGATGCCCGCAGCCGCACCAGGTCGCTGATGTCGCACTCATCGATATAGCTGTAGTGCGGGATGGTGCGTTTCGACTGCACCATGTGCTCGGCGATCTGCCGGCGGATGCCGATCAACTTCCGCCGCGTGCCGGGGGTGCCGTAATCGGCGGCCGGTTCGGGCGAGGCCGGGGAGGTTGTCGCTGCGCCGTCGCCGCGGCGCAGCAGCGCCGTAAGATCTTCGATCAGCACGCGGCCGCCGGGCCCGCTGCCGGAGACGGTCGCCAGGTCGATGCCCAATTCCCGCGCCATACGCCGCACGGTGGGCGCGGCCGAAACGCGGACGGTGGTCGCCGGCGCGCGAGTTCGTTCGGCCACGGCCGTCGGCTGGCTGCGCTCGATGCGTTTGCCGGCCGCAGGGGTGGCTGGCACGGCGGCGGCCGGGCGGCGGCGCGACTGGCCATCGGCATCCTTCGCGGCCACAGCCTTCGCGCTCGCGTCCTTTGGCCCCGCCTCCTTGGCCTGCACCTCTTTCGCGGCCACCTCCTTCGCTTCTGCGCCGCGTGCCGACGGTTCGAACGTCAGGATCACTTCGCCGACCTTGAGCATATCGCCCGGCTCGGCCCGCAGCTCGCCGATCCGGCCGAAGAACGGCGCCGGCAGCGGCATGCTGGCCTTGTCGGTGAGCACCTCAGCCAGCTCCTGGCCGCGTTTGACGGTGTCGCCGGGCTGGATCCGCCACTCGACGAGCTCGGCTTCGTAGACGCCTTCGCCTAGTTCGGGAAGGTGGAAATCCATAGTCGGCTAATGTTGGAAGGTAGCGTTCCTCTTCGTCCTCGTCCTCGAAGAGAAGCGCGTCTGACGTCGAGTACGAGGGCGAGGGCGAACGAGAACACAGCCGGGGCCTCAGCACCCCGGCTGCTTGGAGCAGCCGGGGTGCTTGACTCGCCCCGAGCCGTGCCGCCCACATTCTATCCCAGCCATTCCAGGCAGTCGCTGCCAGTGTCTGCCTCTTGTTGGCTTCGACGGCCACTGGCTAGAATAGGCTTTCCTACCTGACCCAGCGTGTCCCGTCCTGAAGGGTTGCGGCGTTGAAGCGCGAATTCCAGATCTCCACGCTCGCCGTCGTGGTGCTCGTGCTGCTGCGGATCGGCATCGGCTGGCACTTTCTGCACGAAGGCATCTGGAAGGCCGAGCAGCCCAGTTTCTCGGCCAAGCCGTATTTGCAGCAGTCGAAGGGGCCGCTGGCGAATTGGTATCGCGATCTCATCCCAGACGTCTTTGGTGAGCGGCGGCTGGACGTCGAGCAGATGCGAGGCGATTGGGCAAAGCAGGTCGACAGGGCCGAAGAGCACTTCGGTTACTCGCCCAACCAGAGGCAGGCGGCAGCTGCCGACGCAGAGTCTGGCGGCCCTGGAAAAGCCGAAGAGCACTTCGGTTACTCGCCCAATCAGAGGCAGGCGGCCGAAAAAGCCCTGGCGGCACGGCTGGGCGAGCTGGACGACTTCCTGCGAGAGGACCAGAAGGACGAAGCCGGCGAGCCGGTCAAGCAAGACGGCAAGGTGGTCCGCGAGGACAAGCCGGCGATCCGCACGTACAAGTCCGACTTGCAGCGGTGGAAGGAGAACGATGCCAAGCAGGAAACGAAGGACATCCCCTTCGAGCAAAAGCGGCACGTGGACCGGAAAGACGAGCTGCTGCAGAAATCGGCTCCCTGGCTGGCCCAAGTGGACGGCCTGGACGCGGCCTTTCGCCAAGACCTGGAGAACATCGCCTCGCCCGAACAACTCGAGGCCGTGGGCGAGCTGCCGCGCGAATCGTCCTGGCTCAACTGGCTGGAAGTCCTCACGACGTACAGTCTGATCGCCATCGGCCTGTGTCTGATGCTGGGCTTTGCCACGCCGCTGGCAGCGGCAGGGGGCGCCGTGTTCCTGCTGACGGCCGTGATCTTGCCCCAACTGGCGTTTGGGAACCCCTACCCGCCGCCGCCGCCATCGGCCGGGCACACGTTCCTGGTGAACAAGGAAGTCATCGAGATGCTGGCCCTGCTGGTCATCGCGCTCACGCCGGCCGGGCGTTGGGCGGGGCTCGATTACATCGGCTACGGCCTCTTCGGCCGCTACTACGACACGGTGGGCAACTTTATCAAGCGTTACGTCGGCAAGGCGGTCGGCACGATCATCCAACTGCTGCAGCGGATCTTACGAAAGAGGAAGACCGATGAACCTGCCACCTGAAGCCCGTCGCCAAGGCGAGGAGAACTTCTACGGCGCAATCGCCAGCGACGAGTTGAAATACCGCGACTCGCGCGGCAACCACGTCACGCGCCGCGACTTCCTCAAGGGGTCGATCACGGCCGGCCTGATCTCCGGCGGCGGGCTGGGGGCCTATTACTTCGGCTACGGCGCCTCGGTCGGCGACCCGGTGCGAATCGGCATCATCGGCACGGGCGACGAAGGGGGCGTGCTCATCGGCGCGCTGAACCCCAAGTACGTCAACGTCGTGGCCATCGCCGACATCCGGCCGTACAACGTCTACCGCGCGTTCCACGGCGACGAGTCCACGCCCAGTGCGCTGCAGGCTCGGCCGGGCTTAATGGCCAAGTACGGCTGGAAGACCGAGCAGGCCGCCTACCGCAATGTGAAAGTCTACGACCAGGACTATCACGAGCTGCTGAACGATCCGGCCGTCGAAGGGGTGATTATCGCCCTGCCTCTTTATCTGCATGCCCCCGTGGCGATCGAGGCCATGCGCGCCGGCAAGCACGTGCTGACCGAGAAGCTGATGGCCAAGACCGTCAAGGACTGCAAGGAGATGGGCCGCGTCGCCAAGGAGACGGGCAAGTACCTCGCCACCGGCCACCAGCGGCATTACAGCATCCTCTACGACAACGCCACGCAGCTCATCCGCAACGGCGTGCTGGGCCGGCTGCACCACATCCGCGCCCAATGGCACCGCGGCAACCTGCCAGGCAACGACAGTTGGCAGCCGCCGCTGCCGGACGAGGTCCGCAAGAAGATCACTTCGCTGAACAAGAAGCTCGCCGAGGCCAAGAAGAAGAGCGACCTCTCCGACGTGGAGGCGATCGGCAAGGCCGTCAAGCTGCTAGAACAGCAGGCGGCCGACGACGTGCTGGGCAAGCCGCGGAAGGAGCTTGCCGGCAAGACGCTGGCCGAGCACTACGGCTACGAGGCCCGCGACGACTATTACTCGCGCAACGGCAAGACTTTCAACCGCACGGCCTTGGAAGAGCTGATCCGCTGGCGGCTGTTCGAGCGTACGGGCGGTGGGCTAATGGCCGAGCTGGGGAGCCATCAGCTTGACGCTTCGAGCATCTTCGTCAGCGCCATGTACGGCGACGGGCGGAAGGTGAAGCCGCTCCGCGTCTCGGCCAACGGCGGCCGGCACATCTTCCCGCACGACCGCGACTGCGAGGACCATGTCTATTGCAACTACGAGTTCCCCGCTCCCGGCTACGACAAGCACGACGAGGCGACGCACGACAAGAAGATCGTCACCACCTATTCGTCGATCAACGGCAACGACTTCGGCGGCTACGGCGAAGTCGTGATGGGCACGAACGGCACGTTGATCCTGGAGCGCGAGCAGCAGGTGCTGCTGTTCGGCAACGCCTCGAACTACACCGAGGTGAAGGTCACCAAGAAGGGGGACAATCTCGTCTTGGACACGACCCAAAGCCCCGGCTCGACGGCCCAAACCGGCAAGGACGCTATCAACCGGGGCGGTCCGGTCAGCCGTGGCTACACCGAGGAGATCGAACACTGGGCCTGGTGCATCCGCAACCCCGACCCGGCCAACCAGCCCAAGTGCAGGCCCGAGGTCGCCCTGGGCGATGCCGTCATCGCGCTCACGACCAACATCGCCATCCGCCAGAACCAGCCCATCGAGTTCAAGGACGAGTGGTTCGACATCGCTAGCGATGCCACGCCGGAGAAGGACTGCGTGAAGGCGTGACGGGGGCCGAACGTCCCACATCGAACGTTTAACATCGAACGGTTCGACGTTGGACGTTGGACGTTCGATGTTGGACGTTCGACTAAGTCACCCTCCGCCCCCCGTAGGTAGCTGAACTCGCCAGAGTTCAGGATCCCCGAAGTCTGGCGACTTCGGCTACCTGCTTAGCGGCGCGGCAATCTGGGCGGACTCTTCCGCCTGTGCTCGAAAACGTCATTTGGCGGCTTGTATTCGGGCGATTGATTGTTCTAGGCACAACGGCTGGACCGATTGTATTGCTTGCACCGCCCGCAGGGAGGGTCATCGTGAGACTGACCGTGGTTCTATTGTTCGCGGCAAGCCTGGTGGGGACGATCTCAGCGGCCCGTGCCGCGCAGGGCGACGGCGCAGCACCTCCTGCGCCGGTTTTGGGTTCCGTGATGTTCGACGACCAGGTCACGCCGGCCGGTTACGGCTGTGGCGACCACGAGGCCGCCTACGACGACGGCTGCGATTCCTGCGGCTGCGATTCTGGCGGCTGCGGCGGCAGGCACCGCCACGGTTGTCGCCACGGCGACGACGGCTGCGGCTGCGACGAAGGCTGCGGATTGCCGGACGGCTGCGGCGGCGGCTGCCACGATGGCTGCGGCTGCGAGGAATGCGCCGGGCTGCTGGATGGTTGCAGCGGCCAGCCCTGGGTGCGCTTCCGGGCCGAGGCCCTGCCGTTGCACCGCAGCACGAGCAACCACGTCGTGGACTTTGGGACCTTCACCACGGACGACTTCGATTTCAGGTTCGAGCCGGGCGTGCGCGTCGCGGCGGAAGTCCGCGTCGGCTGCGAGTGCAGCCTCGAGGTGTCGTACTTCGGCCTGCACCGCTGGGATGACCGTTTGCTGCAGGACTTCGGCGGCGGCGACATCATCGAGGCGTCGTACACCTCCGAGCTGCAGGGGGGCGAAATCAATTACTGGATGCCGATTCCCTTGCACTCCTGCCGTGTCAAAGCTGCATTTACGTTCGGCACGAAATATTTCGACCTGCACGAAGAATTTGGAGTAAACCAGCGCGCCTTCATCCGGCCGGAGTTCTTCGACGAGACCGAGAACCACTTTCTGGCCCCGCAGATCGGCTTCATGCTCAGCGGCTGCCTGCCGCACGGCTTTTCCGCGCGGTGGGACGGCAAGGCCGGAGTGGGGGCCAACCTCACCGCTCGCCAATCCGCGCAGTCCGGGTTCGCCGTCCCGCCCCGGCAAGAGGACAGCAACGCCGCTTTCATCGGCGACACCAACGTGGCGCTGAGCTACCAGTTGTGCTGCAACGTGTCGATCTACGCCGGCTACTACCTGCTCTGGGTCGATGGCTTGGCGCTGGCGCCGCAGCAATCGCTCGTGCCACCGAACGAGATCAACCACAACGGTTTCGTGCTCTTCCAGGGCGGCTTCGCGGGCATCGAGACGACCTGGTAGGCCACGTCCAAGCCACCTCTCTCCCCGCCCGGGTGAGGGCTGGGTGAGGGACCCTCAAGCAAGAAGCCGGGCTTCTCCAAGAAGCCGGGCTTTTGACGAGCCCCCCCCGACCTCTTCCGCGGTGGCAGCCCTCTGGCCTGCCCCATT
>JBGQHD010000143.1:0-8777 GCA_041497795.1 Planctomycetia bacterium | reverse complement strand
GCGAGCGCGTGATGCAGCGGGTGACCGTTGCGGGCGAGAAGCCGATCCCGGCAGCCGGGCCGTAACGCGCGTCTCGACGGCTACCGCGTGCGCACGCCGTCCACGTAGATCAGCGGCTGGTTGGTGAGCGCCACGCTGGTCGTGGCCGCGGTGATCGACGGTTGGAAGCTCAAAGTGCCCAACTGGCTCACCTTCCCCATGATCCTGGCCGGCTGGGGCTACGGGCTGTGGATCGGCGGTTGGGCCGGGCTGGGGCAAAGCGTCTTAGGCACGCTGGCCGGGTTGGGGATGCTGTTGCCGCTGTACGCCATCGGCGGCATGGGGGCCGGCGACGTCAAGCTGCTGGCCGGCGTGGGCGCCTGGGTCGGCGCCACGGTGACGTTTTACGCTTTCTGCTGGTCCACCGTCGTCGGCGGAGCCCTGGCGGTGGTCATGATTCTTTGGCGACGCGCTTGGGCCAAGCACCGCGACAACTTCATGATGATCCTGCACGAGGTGCTCACCGTCGGCGATCCCGGCGAATTGGCCTCGCGGGCCGCCGCTCGCAAAAGTTCGATGCTGCTCTTGCCGTATGGGATTCCGATCGCCATCGGCACGATCGCTTACTTCGTCTGGACGGGGATGCTCCTATGAAAAAACACCTTCGGCTCGTTCCGTCCTTGCCCGCCCTCCGCCGCGGAAACGCGCGGCCGGGCGCGGCCGTCGTCGAGTTCGCCGTGCTGGCCCCGCTGCTGTTCCTGCTGATCTTCGGGATGATCGAGTACGGACGGATGGTGATGGTGCAGCAGCTCATCACCAACGCCTCGCGCGAGGGGGCCCGCGTCGCCATTCTCGCGGGCACGACCAACGCCATCGTGATCGACACCGTCCAGGAAAAGCTGGGCTCCGCCGTCCCGTGCCTCGACAGCGACGTCACCACTAATCCCGCCGACATCACCACCGCCGCCCCCGGAGAGTCGGTCACGGTGACCGTGGGCGTCAATTTCGCCGACGTCAGTTGGCTGCCAAACGCCTTTTGGCTGGGCGGCAAGCGGTTGACGGCCTCCTCGGCGATGCGGGTAGAAACCGTACAGTAGCCGCCCAGGACTGGGCTGCCGTTCACCTATCCACTATCCAACACACTTCGACTCCAGTTCCGCGGAGAAACCCATGCGTCCCAAATCGCTCATTTTGCTGTCGCTCGCCCTGGGCTGCGGCCTGGTGGCCTCGGTCGGCATCAACCAGGTGATGTCCAAGGGCAGCCCGGTCGTTCAGGCGCCCAGCGAGAAGGTCGCGGTCTTCGCGGCCAAGAAAGAGATCAACATGAACGACCTGATCACGCCGGACATGTTGACCACGAAGCAGTTGCCCAAGGACGTCGTGCCGCAAGGGGCGCTGACCAGCCTCAAGGACGTGGAGGACCGCCGGGCGGCCACCAAGATCATCGTGGACGACATCCTGGTGGACGCCAAGTTGCTGGGCAAGGGAGAGAAGGGCCGCGGCAGCGACCACATTCCCCCCGGCATGCGGAGCATAGCCATCAAGGTGGATGCGACCTCCACCAGCGGGTTCCTGGTGAAGCCGGGCGACCACGTGGACCTGATGGTCTACCTGCGGAAGAACGGCGGCCAGGGCGTGCAGAGCACGATGATCAAAACGTTCCTGCAGAACGTCCGCGTGTTCGCGGCGGATAACGTGTTGACGGAAGCTCCCGACGGAAAGGGCCAGAAGACCATGAAGACGATCTCGCTGCTCGTCACGCAAGAGCAAGCCGAGGTGGTGACGATGGCCGCGAATGTCGGCAAGATCACGCTCTCCCTCCGCTCGCCGAAGGATGGCGACGTGTCGGAAAACACCTCGCCGACGCTGTTTCGCAAGCTGCTCGAAGATCTGGACACGCCGGAAAAGAAGCTGGAGGAGAAGCCCGAGCCCACGCTGCCGGTCGCCAAGGAAGACCCGAAGCCCAAGGGCAGCCTATTTGGCGACTTTGACTGGTCGAAGGTGCTGCCCAAGGCGGACAACAAGAAGGAGCACGTCATCGAGATCTTCGCCGGCGCCGAGGTGACGCGGTGGAAGACGATCGAGGGCAACCCGGTGCCGGTCAAAATCACCGACGGCCCGCCGGCCGAGGTGGGCTCGCCCAAGGATTCCGATCTGCCGCTCACGCCGCCGGCTAGCCACGAAGAGCCGGAGAAGAAGAAGCCGGCCAGCCAAGAAGGCAAGGGCGGCGACGGCGGCTCGCACGAGGAAGAGGCCTAGCAGTCAGCACGATCCAACAATGCGTGTGACGAGCACCCCGGCCGCTGGCAAGCAGCCGGGGTGCTGCTGTTATCGTGCTGCTTTTATCGCCTGTTCACACGAGCAGCCGTCAAGTAGGTTCGGCGACCCCACGCGGCCTCACCGGTAGCCGAAGTCGCCAGACTTCGGGGGCCTGAACTCTGGCGAGTTCAGCTACCTGCGCCTCTCGCCGGCCGACCGCGGGATTCGTCCCACTCTGGTACTCGCTCATGTCCTATGCTGCCATCACGCGCGATGACCGCAATGCCATCAAGCGATTTCTGCAGCGCCGCCGGCTGAACGACGCCGTCGGGCTGGCCGCGCTGCACAGTCGGCCGCGGGTCATTGTGGATTTCGGTGCCGGCGACGGCGAGCTGTCGCGGCGGCTGGCGGCGGTGTTGCCCGCTGCGACCATCTTCTGCTACGAGCCCGCGGAAGACCTGTGGCGACAAGCCGCAAGCGTCGTGCGCGGGCAAGAGAACGTGGTGCTGACCTCCTCCGTCGAGTCTTTGCCCGACGGTCAAGCGGACCTGGTGTTTTGCCTGGAGGTCTTCGAGCACCTGCCGCCGGCGGAGACCGCCTCCGCCCTGGCGGATATCGACCGACTGCTCGCCGAGGATGGGCTGGCGGCGATCGGCGTGCCGGTCGAGGTCTTCGCCCCGGCGCTGGCCAAGGGCCTGCTGAGGATGTGGCGGCGGCCGGGGGCTTTCGATGCTCGCCCCGGCAACGTGCTGGCAGCCGCGTTGGGGGCGCCGCCTGGCGACCGCCCCACGCGTCAGATCGCTCCGGGCCTGTCCTACTACCCGCACCATACGGGCTTCGATTTCCGGCGGCTGCGCCGCCAGCTCGCGGAGCGGTTCGACATTGAGGGCGAGGTGTGCAGCCCCGTCCCCTGGCTCGGGGCCTGGTTCAACTCGGAAATCGTCTTCTTGGCGCAGAAGCGGATGCCCGCGGCGAGTCCTCACGCGCGGCGAAGCCGAGCTCACGTGCTTTCGGGTAGCCGAAGTCGCCAGACTTCGGTGACCTGAAACCGCCAAAGCAGCCCGGCTGCTCCGCAGCAGCCGGGCTGCTGACGAGGTTCTCAGATAGGCCCTATTCACTCTCGCTCAGCTTGACGGCGATCACCTCCTGGCGGCCGTCGCGGACCACGGTCACCCGGACCGTCTCGCCTGGCTTGCGGCTTTCGATCAGGGAGCGGAGGTCGTCCTCGTTTTCGACCGGCTTGCCGTCCACGGCGACGATCACGTCGGCCAGGCTGGGATCAACGCGGCGTTGCTCGAAGATGAAGCCCCCCTGACGCCGCCGCTCCAACACCACGCGGTATCCCTTCAGCCCCGCTCTTTCGGCCGGTCCGTCGGGTAGCAGCAGCACGATCTGCACGCCCCCCTTGTGCGGCCGCAACTGGCTGATGCCGATATCGCCGCGGATCACGCGGCCGTTCTCGATCAATTGCGGCACCACGCGGGCGATCGTGCCCGCCGGGATGGCGAAGCCGACGCCGGCGCTCTGGCCGTTGTTGCTGGCGATGGCCGTGTTCATGCCGATCATCTGCCCGCGGCTGTCCAAGAGCGGTCCGCCGGAGTTGCCCGGATTGATCGCCGCGTCGAACTGAATGATCGACTTAATCAGCCGGCGATTGCGGCTGCGGAGCGTGCGGTTGAGATAGGAGACCACGCCCGTCGTAAAAGTCCGCTCGAGGCCGAACTGGTTGCCGATGGCATACACGCGCTGGCCGACCAGCAGGTGCGAGGAATCGCCGTAGGTGACCGGCGAAAGGAGCTTGGCGGGGGCGTCGATCTTGATCACGGCGATGTCGTTGTTGGGGTCCGAGCCGACCAGCTTGGCGTCGTAGGTGCCGCCGTCGGCCAGGGTGACCTGAATCTCATCGGCCCCGTCGATGACGTGGTGATTGGTGAGGATGTGGCCGCGCCGATCCAGCACGCAGCCGGAGCCGGCCCCTTCGGACGGCTCGAACATGAGCAGGCCGTCACCCCGCGCGGCGCGGGTGCTGATGTTGACGACGGACAGGCTCCCTTTTTCGTAGACCGAAACGTTGACCCGCTCCTCTGGCGTCAAGTGTGCCAGCGGGTCGGGGGCCGCCGGCCGTGGAGGCACGCCCGGGAGCTGAGCCAACAGCGGCACTTCAAGACCTGGGGCGGGCGGGGGAACGGGTGCTTCCGCGGCCACGGTCCGGCTTGGTTCTTGGGCCGTCGCCGCGGGCCAACCGATGCGATCCTTGGTCAACAGCAGCGCCGCTGCGCCGCCCAGTAACGCCGATACGCCGCAAAGCAGGATGTACTTCTTCATGGGACCTCCAATACGTGGGGCACGTTTCAAAACGTGCCCGCGAGTCGTCAGCGATGGCAGAGCCACGCAGAGCAACCACAATATCACCTCGTTGGTCGAGCACGTTTGGAAACGTGCTCCACGCTACCCCCCGAAAAACAGCGCCAGCGCCAAGGCCGAGGCGCTCGCCTTCAGCACTCCTTCCTGGAAAACGAGCTGCGCGTGCAATTCGTCTCCCTCCGCTTGAACGGTGACGGTCACTCGATCGTCGGACCCTTTGGCCGCCGCGGCTAGAGGCGTGAAATAGTTCGGCCCCATGCTGCGCTCCAAGACGTCGGCCACGCCGCCCAGGCGCACCTCGAGCTTCAGGGGAGGAATCTCCGCCCGTTGCGGCCGCAAGGCGAGCCGCAGTTGTTCGAGCGCATCGGGCCCGATCGCGGCACATAGGCCGTCGGCCGTGGTCATGACGTAGAGCGTCAGCTCGTCGCCGAACAGCCGCTTGGCGATCTGCCGCTGGTCGGACGGGAAAACCACGGCGTGCACGTCCCGGCCCTCCACCTTGGCCACGTTGCGGCGGAAGCCGGCGAAGCGCTCGTCCTCTTCTCCCAGCCGAGCCACCGCCTCGAAGGCCAGCCGCAGCGAGTCTCCCTCGCCCACGTGCGCCGCCGCCACGACGGTCAGCGGGCGCTCGGCGGCCGATTTATCGGCGCCCTTCCCTTCCTTGGACGTCGCACTGGGCAGCACGGCCAGGGCCAGATCGACCTGCGACGTGCGCACCGTTTTGTCCAGCACGTCGAGCACGCTGCCGGCCACTTGCTGGAAAGTCTGCCGCTCAGTCGGCGACTTGATCCAGGCGAACTCGCCGATCCTTTCGAGGACCGCCTTGCGCGAGCCGGACAGCTCGCCGCCGAGCTTGTCCACTTGCGACGCGGTCAGCGCCCAATTGACGTGCAGCGACAACGGCGAATCCTCGCGGGCCAGGCCGCCGAAGCGCGTCTTCGTGGCCCGCAGCGAGGCCAGTTGTTTGGCCATGCCGCTCTCCGGCTCGGGCGTCAGCCGCAGGTCGAGCCGCGCCTGCTTGGTCCGCTCGTCCACCGTCCAGCCGAGCGTGAGCTGCCGGCTGTCGGTCATGAGCTGCTCGATCACGCGGAATTGCCAGGTCGCCCCGCGGTGGCGAAGCTGGTGCTCGGCGTCGGTTTCGCCGGGCCGGCGGGCGAGGTTGTTCCGCATCGCCAGCCGCAGCAAGTCCACGCCCATCGTGCGAAAAACGTCCGGCACGTGCTGCCAATTGAACTCCAGCGCCACGTCGAACCGCTTGGGCAAGTCGCCCAGCGTTTTGGCCGGGTCGGGCAGCCAGCGGAGATTGTCCTCGCTTTGCGCCAGGTAGGCCCAGTCGCCGCGCTGGCGGACGAAGCCGGTGACTTTCTCGCGGCCGATCTTCCACAGCCCGTCGGCGAGCCGCTCCGGCTTGCCGATCAGCTTCTCGAGCGATCGCAGCAGCTTCTCGCCGTCGGCCACCGGCACGAAAGCGATCGGCACCACGGCCAGTCCGTCGGTGGCCAGCACCATGCCCAGCGGTCGGCCGCGGTCGAGCCCTTCCAGCGATTCGATGCCCGTTTTGCGCCGCAGGAAACCGGCCAGCGAGGAGGGCAGAGTCTTGTTCTTGGCCGTCTCCCCCAGCGCGGCCACGTCGGCGACGAACCGCTCGTAGCCGGAGAACGAGAGGACTGCAATGGGCTGCATCTCCGCCGCCGGGGCAGCCGGCAGGCAAGCAACGAAGCCCAGAGGAAGCAGCGACGCCAACGCGAGACGGCGACTCATAAGGAGCAACATGAGAATGGAAAGGGGAATGGCCGCGGGTGGAAACCGCGGTTTTGGCGCCAATCAAGCTATCGTAACACCGCTGGTCTGCGAAGAGCGGCCGGCTCGCCGCCTCGCCGCTGGCTCGCGGCTAAACCAAACGCTGCGCTTCCTGCTTTCGCGGCGTGTTCCCCGCGGCGCACGATTTGCTGTGTGTCGGTACACCCGCTACTACCCGCAGATCCGGCATCCGGTTGCCCCGATTCTACAAGGATGTTGAAAAAATGCCTCACGCCGCATCGGCTCAGTGCTAGCTTTAGTGGTGGGTGCGGCGCTGGGCCGCCTTCATCATCTCAGCTTGCGACCCATGCTTTCACGCCGTCGATCGCTGATCTGCCTGTTGACCCTCGGGCCGGTGTTGCTCGGGGGCTGCCAAGCGCTGCGCGGGCCGGAACCGGTCGGACAGACGTTCGTCTCGCCGCCGGGGCCGGTCGTCAGTGGCGGCGCGGTGCGGGCCGTGCCGCCGGCGCAGCCGCAATACACGCAGCCGCAGTATCAGCAACCGGCCTACGTGCCCGGGTCGCCGCCGCAATACACGCCCGGCGTGCCGCCATATTCACCCGGCGCGCAGGTCGGAGGCCAGTCACAGTACGCACCCGGAGGCCAGTCGCAGTACACACCTGCTCCACCGGCGCCGTATCTGCCGCCCGCACCCAACACGCCTGGCGGGCCGCTCGACAGCCAGGGACGGCCGGCGCCGATCGCGGCCCAAGTGAGCCTCCGCATCACCGGGCCAACGCAGGCCGTCGTGGGCGCCACGGCCGCCTACCGCTTCGACGTCGCGAATGGCACCGCGACGGCGGCCCGCAACGTGGTCATCACTTGCCACCTGCCCAATGGCTGGACGTACGTCGGCAGCAACGTCGCCGGGGCCGTTTCGGGTCAGCAGGCGCAGTGGCGTTTGGGCGACGTGCCGGCCTATCGCACCATGGCGATCAACGCCAGCTTCCGGCCCGAGGCCCTGGGCGTGGCCAACCTCTGTGCCGACCTGGGCACGGCCGCCGGCGCGCTGACCCGCAGTTGTGCGACGACGAGCGTCGAAGCGGCAACGCCCGGCTTGCCTAAGACCGACCTGACTCCGTCCACGCCGACTCCCTCCGCCTCGCCGTTGGATGTCGCCATCAGCGGACCGGAGCGAGCCGCGCCGGGCGAGAACGTCACCTACAAAGTCACCATCACCAACCGCGGCTCGACGCGGGCCACGAAGCTGCTGGTGACCGATGAATTCAGCGTCGGCTTCGTTCACGAAAAAGCCGCCAGCCCGATCGAGAAAGACCTCGACGACCTGGATCCTGGTCAAAACGCCAAATTCGAGATCACCTTCCACGTCACCCGGCCAGGCCGGCATTGCCACACGGTGGAGGTCACGGGCGCCGGCGGGCTGAAAGCCACGGCCCAGGCCTGCCTGGTCGCTGCCGGCAGCCCGAAACTCGTCGTGCGGCAAGCGGTCACCCCGACCGGCACCACCGTCGGCGGCACGGTGCGGTTTGCCATCGACATCGAGAACAAAGGGGACGTCGATCTGACGGGCCTCGTCGTCTCCAGCAACTTCGACCGCGCGCTGCGGCCCACGCAGGCCACCGAAGTCCGCGGCCGGCGGGCCCTCACGAATCTCAAGGACGAGCGCTACGAGTTGACGCCGTATCGCTTCGACCGCCTGGAGCCGGGGCGGTCCATCCAACTCGATGTCGAATGCAAGGCCGAACGGGCCTCGGCCAGCGCGTGCGGCCGGGTGACCGTGACCGCGCAGGAAGGCGCGCGCGAAGAGGCGCTCACCTGCCTGAAGATCGAAGGTGGCAGGGGCGCTGGCGCCGGAGGCGATGGAGCTGGCGCCGGAGGCGATGGAGCTGGCGCCGGAGGCGATGGAGCTGGCCCGGGACGCGACGGCGCTGGCGCCGCTGGCCCCGGACGCGCCGGAGCCGAAGGTGAGAAGCCAAGCCCGCTGACGCTCGACGTCAGCAGCTCCGGCGACCCGGTGAAGGTGGGTGACGAGGTCGCCTACCTGGTGACGGTCGCGAATCCCGGCAGCCGCACCGTCGCCGGCCTGGTGCTGCAGATCACCATGCCCCGCGGCATGTCGCAGCCGCGGGCGGTGGACGCCAACCCCTCCCGGTCGCGGCTGGACGGCCAGATGATCGTGTTTGACCCGCTGACCCTGCGGGCTGGCGAAGAGGCGAAGTTCCGCGTCCGCGCCAAGGCGCTGGACGCGGGCAGTGCCGCCGTCGAAGTCGCCGCGGCTGCCGAACACGAGGGCCGTCGCCTGATCCGAAAAGGCCACGTGAGGCAATAGTCCGCCCGACAATGTCAGTGGTTGTTTGTTGCCCTGCACGACCTCATGCAAGGTTCGCGTGGTGGCGCCAGGCTCCGCGGCGACG
>JBGQHD010000142.1:0-8784 GCA_041497795.1 Planctomycetia bacterium | reverse complement strand
GGGCTTTCCATCACCCGGAAACCCGCCGGTGACCAGAAACTCAACGCGAACGCCAAACTCTGCGTCGCGAAGATGCTTGCTACCTTTAAATGGCGGCACGTAGCCGAGCCCATCCAAGTGGCGGTGGATCTCGTTCAGGCTTTCGCGGGTCACTAAGATATCGACGTCTTCGGTAAAGCGGCGGTATCCGTGATAGAACATGGCCATCCCGCCAGCGACGGCATACGGAATGCCCAATTCGTCCAGCCGCTGGGCGATCTTCCGGAGCGTCTTTTGGACCGCGCTTCCCTTCTCAAAGTGCATGCTCCCCTCCAGCAGGGCCCAGCCGGGGTCGCGGTCCAGCAGTTGTTCGTAGGTTGGCATCGATCCCGAGCCTGCTGCTACGCCTCACGATGAACAAGCGTCCGCCCACCGTTGGCGAGAAGTTCCTTGAAGTATCGTTGGGATCGCATCGGGGGACAAGCCAAGACCGTGTTGCAGCACGCCGCTGGAGCCGCTTGGCGCGTGGGAGCAGTGGCGACACGAGCGTTGCAGTGGAAGTCCGAACGCGCTGCCCATACCGAACTTATGCCGATCCCATGCGCAGCGAGCAGGCCGCCTTCGCCATAGGCACCCGGCGTCAAATCACTATTGAGCAATTGTCGCATTGTTGAAAGTCGCGGTCACCGCATTGCTCGAGATGGTCCGAACAAATGGGGCAACGTTCGGGCGGGACATAATCATCCACACTCGCGTCGTGGAACCACCAGTAGTACGAGCGAACGAACTGGTTGAGCCTTTGCACAATACTCCGGCCAGTGACGTTTACGGAGCCGTTTGGATCACGGAGTTTGTCGGCGGCCCAGTCTTCATATTCGCCGGAATCGAGCCACAGCAGATAAAGTGACCGATGGATCGACCGCCAGCAGGCGATTTCTTCGGCGAGGCGATCATCGAAGCCGACTCGTTCTGGCGCGACTTCGCCGTTGCACTCGACGCAATATAAAGGATTGTCACCGAGGGAGTCGCGCAACATCAATCGCGAGCAGGGATCGCAATGGCAGATTTCATCATCGGGCGTCGGCGGAGCTGGCCGAAGCTTCCAGTAGGGATCCAAACGTGTCGCCGTGGATTCTTCCGGCATGATGAGTCTTCGTTTGCTCAATGTATCTCGGCCGCCCTCCGAATCCCGGCTACGCTCCTTCGTGTCGTCGACGCCGAACGGCAAGCTCAGCAGCGGCGGCCGTCTGCTGTAGCGTCTGGTTCCGCGTGTCTTGCCGGCGTCCAGCGACCGAATGGCCCTGCGCGCTGGACCGCGTGCCGGCCGCACGCCCCGCAACGGGCCTCACCGAACCGGCTTTCGACCAAATCCGACGACCACTCGCTCGCCATGCCGACGAACCGGAGTTGACGGCGACCGCAGGCGGGACACCGCCAACGCCACCGCCAGTGGCGCATGTACATGTACAACCAACGCGCCAGCAAGATTCCAAAGCCGACGGTAATCACAGTCAACGCCGGGTCCATCGGTGACTCTCACCTCCGCAGCGGACTCGCTAACTCACGCGGCCCGTGTTGCCGCTCCCCCCATGTGCCACAAGGGCAGCACGTTTTTGTTGGCGCTTCTGCTCGGGCTTCGCTAGCGCTCAAACCCAGTAGCGGTAGGATCCCGCTGTGCGGACCAATTCCGCGACGTGCGGCCTTGGTTGGCGATCCGCTACGCTAGACTAGAACAGCTCTTTGATCTCATGCACCCCCGAGTCCACCAGCGGGTACGGCCGCCCCTGCGGGCCGGGGAGGTGGGTTTCGAGGTCCAGGCCCAGGCTGTGGTAGATGGTGGCCACGATCTCGCCGGGGCTGGCCGGGCGCTCGGCCGGCACGCCGCCGATACTGTCGCTGCGGCCGGCCACGCGGCCGCCTTGGATGCCGCCGCCGGCGAAGTACACGCTCCAGCACTGCGGCCAGTGGTCGCGGCCGCCGGCCGGGTTCACCCGCGGCGTGCGGCCGAATTCGGCCAGGTTGCAAACCAGCGTGTCTTCCAACAGGCCTCGCTGGTACAGGTCTTCGACCAGGGCGCTATAGGCCTGGTCGTACATCGGCGCCACGATGTCGCGCATGCCTTCGATCGACGTGAATGGCTTAGAGCCGTGGATGTCCCAGGTGATCTCGTCGAACACCGTGAGGAACGTGTTGACCGTCACGAACCGCACGCCCGCCTCGACCAGCCGCCGGGCCATCAGGCAGCATTGGCCGAAGCGATTCATGCCGTAACGATCGCGGACCTTCGGCGGCTCCTTCGTCAGGTCGAACGCCTCGCGAGCTTGCTTGCTGGTCATCAGTCGATAGGCCGCCTCGAAGTTGCTATCGAGCAGGCGGGCATCTTCGCTCGCCTCGAAGGTCGCCACCGTTTCATCCACCACGGAGCGCAGCCGGCGGCGGCGGTCGAGGCGGGCCTCGCCGATCTGCGGCGGCGGTTGCAGGTCGGGCACTTTGAAGCCGGGCTTGGAGGGGTCGGCCATCAGCACGAACGGGTCGTGGGCCTTGCCGAGGAAGCCGGCGTCTTGCCCGTGCGGCAGGTTGCCGCCGGTGCGGCCCATCGGCTCGGGCAGGATCACGCTGGCCGGCAAGTCGCTGCGGCGGCCCAGCAGGTAGGCCGTGGCACAGCCGGCGTGCGGCGTGTTCACGCCGCCGGTGAACAGCCGGCCGGTCTGCATCATCTGATGCCCCGTGTCGTGCACGGCGGCCGCCGTGTGGTAGCAGGAGCGGACGATCGACAGCTTGTCGCCCAGCTTGGCGTGCCGGGGGAAGATCTCGGAGATTTGGATATCGCGAGACGCCGTCGAGATCGGCTTGAACGGCCCGCGGATTTCGGCCGGCGCGTCCGGCTTGGGATCGAACGTGTCGAGCTGGCTGGGCGCCCCAAGGTTGAAGATCATGATCGCCGAGCGCTTCTCGTGCCCGGGCCGCACCTTGCCGGCGGCCTGGGCCGCCTGCCAATCGACCATTGACAGGCCGATGGCCCCCAGCGCCCCGGCCTGAAGAAAGTCGCGGCGCGTGACGCCGTCGCAGGTCTGAGCGGTGCCGTTGCCGATGAGGTGTAACATGGAGGAGCTCCGAACCTGGGGAGTCACGCGAAGTCAGCCGCAGGAGGCGATCCTATCAACTGCCCGCGGGCAGAGCAAGAAAACGAGGGCGGCCCGGCTCACACTAGCCCGACGCGCAAGCGAGGGAGCGCTGGGCGCGACTCGGAGTCCAGCGTACCACTCCCTCGCTTGCGCGTCGGGTTAGTGTGCTCGCCGGCCGTCGACCATGTTGCGTGCGTAATACCGACCCACGGTTGCGCACGCAACTTTTGAGTCGAAATACGTCTTGGGCCGTGGCGATGGGCGGGCCTATCGTGGCGACGTTGGCTCATGCCGCTGTTTCCCGCCTCGCTGACGTTCAATGCCCTTCCGCGACCGAATCAAGGACCTGCGGCGAGTTCCCGCGCGATCGCTCCGCCCCAATCCGCGCAATTGGCGCTTGCATCCGGCGCCGCAGCGCAAGGCGCTGCGGGCCGTGCTGGACGAAGTCGGCTATGCCGACGCCCTCTTGGCCCGCGAGCTGCCCGACGGGGCCTTGGAATTGATCGACGGCCACCTGCGGGCAGAGACGACGCCCGATCAAGATGTGCCGGTGCTGGTGCTCGATGTCTCCGCGGCGGAAGCCGACAAGCTGCTGGCGGTGCTCGATCCGCTGGCCGCCCTCGCCGAGCCGGATGACGAGCGGCTGGCGAGCCTGATCGCGTCGATCGATACCTCGAACGAGGCGCTGCGCCAGGTCTGGCGAGGCATCCTGCCGGCGACGGACTTGATCCCGCACGAGAGCACGCTTGGCCAGCCGCCGCGCGCCGTCCAGGTGCCCGAGTCGTATCAGTTGCTCGTCGATTGCCGCGATGAGGCCGATCAGCGGGCGTTGTTCGAGCGGCTCAGCGGCGAGGGATATGGTTGCCGGGTGCTGACGCTGTAGGTCCCGCCTGCCGGGCGGGACCGGGATACCCGTGGGAGTCCGCGCAGGTGTGATCGCCGCGATGGATCGCCCCACCGGTCCCGCCCGGCAGGCGGGACCTACACGGACCGCCATGCACATCAACGCCTCCGTCGAGTGCCCGGTGCACGACAGCTTTCGCGTGCGGCAGGTGGCCGGGATGTTCGACGTGCCGCTGGAGGCCAAGTGCCGTGCGCAGTTCTGCGTCGAGCTGCCGGACCTGAGCGACGATTGGCAAATCGGCGCGATCGTTGGCCCCTCCGGCAGCGGCAAGTCCACGGTCGCCCGAGCGGCGTACGGCGACGCCCTCCATCGCGGCCACGTCTGGCCCGCGGACAAGGCTGTGATCGACTGCTTCGGCGATTGGCCGACGAAGCGCATCACGCAGATGCTTACGGCCGTCGGCTTCAGCAGCCCGCCGGCGTGGGTCAAGCCGTACCAGGTGCTCTCCAACGGCGAGAAATTCCGCTGCGACCTGGCGCGGGCATTGCTCTGCGGTGGGCCGCTGGTGGTCTTCGATGAATTCACGAGTGTCGTGGACCGGACCGTGGCGCAGATCGGCTCTGCGGCCGTGGCGCGGGCAGTTCGGCGTGACAAGAAGCCCGGCTTCTCCAAGAAGCCGGGCTTCTTAGGCGACCCTCGCTTCGTCGCCGTCACCTGCCATTACGACGTACTGCCGTGGCTCGAGCCGGATTGGGTGCTCGACATGGCCACGGGCACGCTCGACCGGAGGCGTCTTCGGCGACCGCGATTCGCCCTTGACGTCTTTCGTTGCCGCCGCGAGGTGTGGCGGCTGTTTGCGCCGCATCACTATCTGAGCGGGGCGCTCAATCGCGCCGCCCGCTGCTACCTCGCCACCTGGCACGATGAGCCGGTGGCGTTCTGCGCCTTGCTCTCGGGCGTGGGCCGCCGTGGCGTGTGGCGCATCTCGCGGATCGTCGTGTTGCCAGACTACCAGGGCATCGGCATCGGCGGGCGGTTCATCGCGACGATCGGCGAGCTGTACCGAGAGCAGAGCCTGCGAACCACGATCACCACCAGCCACCCGGCGATGATCGGCTATCTGCGTTCGTCGCCGGCCTGGCGCATCCGCGAAGTGGCCAAGGGCGGTAACGCCTGGGGCACGTTTGCCCGACGGAAGAACATCCACAGCACGTCGGCCGGCCGGACGGTGGTCTCGGCGGAGTATTGTCAGCCTGCCGCGATTACGACCGGCGGAGTTGCCGGCTCGCTCAGCCGCTCGTCACGGGCGCGTAGCTGAACTCGCCAGAGTTCAGTCTGCCGAAGTCTGGCTACTTCGGCTACCCGCAGACCCCGCTAGCGCACCCTGAGAATCTCTTCTTTTCCGATCGGCGTCTGCTGCTCGGCCGAGCGGACCTGGAACCGCAGGATGTAATCGCCCGCGGCCTGGGCGCGGACGTTGACGAAGAAGCTCGTGTCGGCCCGCGGCGCCAAGCGCGGCAGCGGCCCGAACGTCACGCCGTTGGGCGTCACTTTGCCTTGCAGCGGCCCGTTGCCGGCCAGCGCCTGCAAGCCGCCCGTGGCGGGCAGTACGGCTTCCACGTAGACGTCGGTCGCCGCCTGCGTGCCGTCGTTGGCTACTTTGATTTCGTAGCTCTTCTCCGCGCCGACTTCCAGCGCGTTGCCGCGGTGGACCACCTCGAACCGCACGGCGACCACGCCCTCGACGCCGACTTGATGGATGCCGCTAGCCTGCACGTTCCGCTGGGCCCGTCCTTCGATTTGCAGTTGGTGCACGCCCGGCTCGGCGGCCAGCAGCTTCAGCTCCACGCGGTCCTTCTGCCCGGCCGGCAGCTCGACCAGCTCCCAAATCACGCGGCCGGTTTTCGGGTCGAACTCGCCATAGTTGTTCGCCGCCACGAAGCGGAAGCCCGTAGGCACCAGGGCGCTGAGCCTCACCGTCTTGGCGGCGGCCGTGCCCTGGTTGTCCACCTGGATGCTGTACGTCGCCTCGCGCTGCAAGAATTGCTGTTTCGGTCCCTGCACGTCCACCTTGAGCGCCGGGGCAATGACCTCCAGCTCGAGCGGCTTCTCCACGCGGTTGTCGCCGTCGGCCCGCACGAGCACCCGGTTGAGGGCCATGCCCGCCCGAGCCGCCTTCAGGGTCAGCTTCAGCTCGCGGCTTTCGCCCGGCTTCAGCGTTCCCAACTCGTTCTCCAGCAGTTGGCCCTGGGTGTGCTCGAACTTGTCGGGCACTTGCTCGGCCACGACGACTCCGGTCGCCGCGCCGTCGCCCGTGTTGGTCACCGCGATCGTCAGGACCAGCGGATCGCCGATCAGCGTCTGCCGCTGCGCGGTGGCTTCGACGCGCAGCTCGGGGCACGTGCACTTGCTGCGGGCGGTGGCGTCGGCGCTGAACCGCACCGTGGCCACGCTGCCGATCTCGCCCCGCTTGAGCGGCCGCACCTCGACCTTGATCACTCGCTGCTCCTTCGGCGGCAGGGCGTCGAACCGCCATTCCAAATCGCCTTGCGGCGACGGAACCGTGTCGGGCGACGACCGTACGAACTGCGTGCCTTGCGGGACGCGGTCTTGGATCACCACCTCGCGGGCCGTCACCGGGCCGGTGTTGCGGACGTGAATCTCGAAGGTGGCGAGCTTGTTGACCTGGATTTCCGGCGGCGCGAACTTCTGGATCGCCAGCGTCGGCAGTTGGTTGCCCTCAAGCTGCTTGCCGCCCGGCAGGCCGGAACCTTCCGTGCGGATGGTGGCCGAAGCGAGCTGGCCAGCAAACTGGCGGCCGCCTGAGGGATTGCCTAGCGACTCCCGCGAACCGCTGAGCGCCGCGCTGCGACCCGATGCATTGCCAAAGCCTTGTTCGAGATTGTTGGGCGCCGCGCCGGCCAATCCGCGGTCCAGCGCGCCGGCCGGGCCGCCCGGCGGGCCTTTATCGGTGAATTCCGGCGGCGGAAAGGCGCCGGGCTCTTGGGGGGCCGGTCGCCGGCCGTCACTCACGGCGGGAAGCTCGTTAGGCGTGGCGCCGCGCGCACCCTGCGTCGCGCCGCGCCCGTCGGCCGCATCGTAGAACCCGGCCGCTCCGCCATTGGCTGCTGAGTTTTGTCCACCGCGGAGCGGATTCGCCGACAGGCCATTCGCCTGGCCACCAGTGGAACCTGTCTGTTCCGAGGGCAGCGGCGCCAGGCCGCCGCCGAACTTCGATTCATTGCCGCGCTGTGCAGCGCCCGGCTGCGACTTCGTCGGTCCGGCAGGCGGCGAATTGGCAAAGGGATCCGCGCCGTTGCCGACGCCCCCCGGACCGGTCTCGTCACGTGGCCGCGTCTCTCCGAGACGCGATTGCGAGTCTCGGAGAGACTCGCCCACGTGACCGGTTGCCTGGTCCTCAACCACCTGCCGCGAGTTGACGTTGCGGATGCGAACGCCTGCCGCACCCGACGCGCCGGGTTGGCTTTGCGAGTTGGCTGTCTGGCTGGTGGAGATCGAGTTTTGCTGTCCGCGCTGCGTCGCGCCGGCGAATGGGTCGCTGCCCACGGCGTTGCTGGCGCCGTTGGCGTTGAAGGCGCCGTTGTTGACGCCCCCGTCCTGCACGCCCTTGGGCATCGGCTGCACCCAAGGATCGGGCGATGCCCCGCCCTGGCCCTGCGTCGCGGCCCCGGCTGCCGCGTTGGCGTTGGCGCCGCCGCCTTGGTGCAATTGCGCAAAGGCGAAGACGCCGGCGATCGCCAGGCCGCTTGCGACCGATAGCCCAAGCAAGAGCCGTTTCATCCGTGCTCTCCCAGAGGGTTTTTCTTGGTGAGAGATCGAGCTGCCAGCCAGGGAAGGAATGCTGGTCATCAGGCCACGCGGCGAAGGAAGTGCGCAAGGAGGTCAGTCGCCGCCAGCCATCTATGCCAGCGGCCGATACCCAACGATCCAAGAGAAGGCCGCGTGAGTTAGCAAAAGCGCGGCGACGCGGCTAGAGCGATGTGCGCATTTCCTTTCGCGGGGGCGCACGATGCACTTTGCGACGAAGCGAACACGACCCCGGCCAGCTTGACTGGCCGGTGAAGAAGTTTGGGCAGCTAGCGCGGTGAGCCAAACATCATACCCACGCCCATCACATCCATGTTCTGGGCGTGCCACCCGTCGGTCGTTGGGGTAGCGGCCCATTGCCGCGTAGTTGAGGAATCCACCGCACCCGGCCGCTATACTGGCGGTCATGGACGACGCCACGCAGATTCTCCGCTCGATCGAACAGGGTAACCCCCAGGCGGCCGAGGAACTGTTGCCGCTGGTCTATGAAGAGCTGCGGCGGCTGGCCCATGCGAAGCTGGCCGCAGAGGGGCCGGGCCAAACCCTGCAAGCCACCTCGCTCGTCCACGAAACCTATCTGCGGCTGGTGGATGTGGAACAGGCGCAGCATTGGAACAGCCGCGGTCACTTCTTCGCTGCCGCGGCCGAGGCCATGCGGCGGATTCTTGTCGAAAGCGCGCGTCACAAGCGTCGCAAGAAGCACGGCGGAGATCGACAGCGCGTGAACCTGGACGAAGCCTGTGCCGTCACGCAAGCGCCCGACGACGATCTTTTGGCCTTAGACGAAGCCCTCGGCCTGCTGGCCCAGGAAGACCCACCCAAGGCCGAGTTGGTCAAACTGAGATACTTCGCCGGGGTTACGATTCCCCAGGCCGCCGAAATCCTGGGCATTTCCGTGGCCACCGCCGAGCGGCACTGGACGTTCGCCAAGGTCTGGCTCTACACCAAGCTGAAGGATTAGCACGGAGATAGTCTCTCAATCCGCGCGCCGCGGTGAGGGGTTTGGCG
>JBGQHD010000141.1:0-8792 GCA_041497795.1 Planctomycetia bacterium | reverse complement strand
TCGAACTCGCCCACCGGAAGGTTGAGCCGATCCAAGAGGACTTCCGAATGGTTGTCCGGCTCCTTCGCCGAGTAGATTCGCCACAGCTTCAGGCCGCCGTACGCGGCCAGCCCGAGGAGCAGCACCGAGAGCCAGATTTTCAGCGCCGTGAGGCGCGGCGAGCCCCCCACCGGGATTCCGCGGGCGATGATCCGTGCGCCGGCATCTCGCGGCGAAAGGGCTTTGCCGCAAGCGGGGCACATGGCGGCGCCCGCGTCGGATGGCGCAAGCTCGTGCCCGCACGACGAACATTGAACGGTGGTGCTCATGATCCTCTCAGGCCGCAGCTCGCCGCGGATTCCGCCAGAAGTCGGCGTCGCGACGGTTACTCATTGATAGCCGGCCCCGCCAAACCGTCAAGGCGGATAGCGAAGGCGAAGTCGCCCAGACGTAGCCGAAGTCGCCAGACTTCGGGGATACCCGCCCGACTTGATCCCTGAACTCTGGCGAGTTCAGCTACGGCTTGCCGGCGGCTAGACGCCGACCAGCTCCAGCAGCGGCCGGGGATCGCTCAGGTCCGCCAGCAGCACGTCCGGTTTGGTCGCCGCCAGCTCTTCGTAGGAATGAATGCCCGTGGCCACCGCGACGACGCGGGCCCCGATCGCCCGGGCGCATTGCACGTCCAGCGGCGTGTCGCCGATCACCAGCAGCTCTTCCCCGCAACAGTCGGGGTGCACGTGCTCACGGGCCAGCCGCAGCGCCTCGTGGGCGATCTCGTCGCGGGTCAGGTGCCGGTCGCCGTACGAGCCAAACGTGAAGTAGTGCATCAGCCGATAATGGGTCAGCTTGATCCGCGCCCCGTCGGGCACGTTGCCCGTCAGCAGCCCGAGCGACACCTCGGTTTCGCGGAGGATCTCGAGCACTTTGCAGATGCCCGGCAGCACCGTGCCGGGCCGCTCCTGGAGATAGCGCGGCAGGTTCCGGACGTAGCCGTCGATCAGCCGCCGCCAGTTCTCGGGGGTGTTGTCGATGCCGTGCAGCGCGAACTGATCGCGCGCGATGCCGCGGTCGGTGCGGCCCGACATCGAGCCGGGCACGATCGGCCGCGAGATGCCGAACGCCTCGGCCAGCGCGGCGTCCATCGCCGCCTTCCCGGCACCGCCGGTGGAGACGAGCGTTCCGTCGATATCAAACAGGCAAGCGCGCAAAGGGGACTTCCGAACGACGAGCCGTGGGATGACGAATTCGTCCCAGAATAGCGAAGGATGGCCGCGGTGGCGATGCCGGCCGCTGTGTGTTCCGCGGAGCTCGAAAAAGAAAGTAGCTATCTCGCTCCGCGAGATGAATCGTCTCGCGGAGCGAGACGGCTACTTTGCCGATCGTTCTTCGGCCAACAGCAGCGCCTGCGTGGCCCAGCAGGTGCCGCAGATCGAGATGAACTGCGACTTGCCGTGGGGGAAGCCGCTCTCGAAGTACGTCTGCACCGGCTTGCTGCGGGTGGTGACCAGCCACGAGCCGTCGGCCAATCGGGCCTGGCTCAGGTACTCGGCGCCGCGGCGATAGGCGGCGGCGGCGGTCGCCAGGCCGCCGGCCTGGTGCAGGGCCACCAGCGCTTGCCCTGTCGCGTAAGCGTCGCTGGCCATGTCGGCGGTCTGCGACCAGCCGCCGTCGGACCGCTGTTGCGAGAGGAGATCGTCGATGGCTTTCTGGATCGCCGCTTTGTCGGCTCCCGACCAGTGCAATCCCAACAGCCGGAACGCGCGGTCCTCGCCCGTCAGTTGCTGCTTGCCGTCGAGTGATTGGATCAGCCACTTCCGCGCATCAGCCACGCGGCGGGCGACTTCCTCGGCTTGCTCTTTGGCGGCGAAGAGCTGGATGCCTCGCACGGCCAGCGCGGTGGCCGTGAAGTGACTGTCCTCCAGCGGCGGGCGGTGCGTGCGGATCCGCCACTGGCCGCTCTTCTCCTGGGTCTTGAACAGGTACGCGATCAGGGCCGCCGTCGTCTCGTCGGCCGTGCGGCCGGCGGCGTGCAGGCCGACGAGGGCGTAGCCGGCGGTGAACGGCCCACCCGGCACGCCGTCCCCCTTGTGCAGAGGGTCGCGGCGCTCGCCGAAGTACTTGAGCGTGAAAGCGGCCTGCGCGGTGATCCGCGAGGCGTCCACGTCGTAGCCGCGCTGGCGACCCAGCGAGAGCGTTACGGCCGGCAACGCCTGGTGATGGCACGAGAAGCACTCGCGCTTCTCGGTGTAGGTGATGGCGCTGCGCTCGACGAGGGCCAAACTGCGCTGAATCGCCGCGTCCACCGCGAATGGCTCAACCAGCTCGGGCACGACGCCGGCCGGAAGGACGCCCGACGCCTGGGAGCCCTCATGCGGCGCGGCTTCCAGCGTGGCTTCAAGGGCCGGCAGAGCCGTGTTCACGACGAACCCAACGACCGACAGGCAAAGCGCGGCCAGCATCCGCGTGGCCGGGATCCGCGTGGCCGGGATCCGTTGCGTGCTCATGGCGATCCGCCCCCTTGGGTTTCGGTGCGCATCCAATCCAAGTAACCCTTAAACCCCGCCGACATCGGCACGGCCAGGATTTCCGGAACCTGATACGTATGCGCGGCGCGGATGGCCGCCTCGACCTGGCCGTACAATTCCGCCCGCGTCTTGGCGATGCAGAGCCATTCCTCGGCCGTGTCGATCTTGCCCTGCCAGTGAAAGGTGCTGGTGATGGGGCCGACGATCTGCACGCAGGCCGCCAGCCGCCGCTCGACCAGCGCCCGGGCGATTTCGTCCGCCCGCGGCCGCGTGTCGGTGGTTGTGAGCACCTGGATGAACTCGGTCATGCGTCACCGCACCCGGCTCGGGATCCTCGATTTCATTACTCCTCTCCCCGCTGGGGGAGAGGGAGGCTTTGGTTGGGCCTTTCATCATAGCGGGCCGTGGCCGCCGCACGAGATGGACCGCACGGATCGGCTGGGTCATTTCTTCTCTGTTACCGTCGCCGTCGCCGTCGCCGTCGGCGCATGCACCACGATCGGCAGCTCTTGGGTGATGGTTTTGCCGGCGATCTTGTCGTGGGCTTCGATTTGGATGGTGAACCGCCCGGCGCGGTTGGCGCTGGCCGAGAATCGGAACGTGGCGTGCGTGACTTCCTCGGGCGCTTCCTGGTCCAGGGAGAAGGACAGGGGGTTGGGATACGTGCTCTTGCCCGCGGCATCGAGGATTCGCATCGTTCCGGTGAGGTGAATGCGTTTTGCGCCCGCTTTTTCTCCGCGGGCGAAGCCGACCGCCCGACATTGGATGTGCACGGCCTGGCCGAGGGTCACGTTGCCGCCCGAAGGGAATTGGCCCTCGGCGTCGTTGGCCAAGCGGAGCCGGACGATGCCGAACTGTGGAGGCAGCACCTCGATGGTTTGCTCGGTGCGGGCCTCGGCGCCGGCCAGAGAGTCCTTGACGATCCCGCGAATGACGTACTTGCCCGCGGCAAACTCGTTGGGCAGGCTGAAGGCGAGGACGCCCGGCACGGCGTCGCCGCCGAGCGCCACGAGGCTCTTGATGGTCTTGGCCGGCATCTTGGCCACCGATTTGCCTTCGCCGTCGAACAGCTCGCCCGATAAGACAATGTTCATGTTGCCCCCAGCGTCCTTGGCCAGCCCCGTGATCGTGAAGGCCAGGGTCAGCATCTCGCCCGGCAGGACCTTCGCATCGGGGCGAGCCGGCCCCAGTTCGCCGTAGGTGAAGCGCACGTGGTCGAGCTTCAGTTCGGCTTGTAGCGAGGGAGACAAGACCAGCAGCACGGCGAAGACCGGCAGGCATTTCATCGATCGCTCCTTGGCGGATCTGCAGGGCGGGACAGAAAACCACGGCCGTCGCTCGGCGGGGCCGATAAGGCCCGGCCAGTATAACAGAGCCTCTTTGACGGCCCGATCCGCCAGAGCGTAGATTAACGGGTAGCCCGTCCGACCCGCGCCGCTCTCTCCGACTTCTCTCTGCCATGCCTCGCAACCGCCCCTGGCTGATCGTGGCCCTGCTGATGCTCGTCGTGGCCCTGGGACACTTCAATCGCGTGGGGATGGCGATCGCCGGCAATGAGCGGATCATTTCGCAGTATGGGATCGACAAGACCCAGATGGGGCTGGTGTATTCGGCGTTTCTCTTGTGCTACACGCTGGCGATGCTGCCGGGCGGGTGGTTCATCGATCGCTTCGGCGCCCGCGCGGCCCTGATGGTGCTGACGTTCGGCTCGGCCGTTTTCGTGGCCCTGACGGGGTGCGTGGGACTGGTGTGTCGCGACGGGCCCGCGGTGTGGCTGGGTCTCATGGTCGTGCGATCGCTGCTGGGGGTCGTGAATGCGCCCTTGCACCCGTCGGCGGCGCGGACCGTCTATGAGCACGTGCCGGCGCATTCGAAGTCGCTGGCCAACGGGCTGGTGACGTTCGCGGCCTGCCTGGGCATGGCGGCCACGTTTTACGGATTGGGCGCGCTTATCGACCGCTTCGATTGGCCGGTGGCGTTCCTGGTTTGCAGCGGATTGACTCTGGTGGTCGCCATCGTCTGGACGCTTGGCACGCGAGCCGGCCGCGGGGGGTGGCGCGCTCAGAGCACGGATGCGATGGGCGTGGGAGAGTCGGTGGCTCACGCCCTTCGCATCCATGCTCAGGCCGCGCCGCCCAGCATGTGGACCATGCTCCGTCGGCGGAGTGTGGTGTGCATCACGCTGAGCTACGCGGCGCTGGGCTACTTCCAATACCTGTTCTTCTACTGGATCGAGTATTACTTCGAGACGGTTGAAAAACAGGGCACAGCCGTGGCGCGGCAGTACACCACGATGATCACGCTGGCGATGGGCGTGGGCATGGTGTGCGGCGGCTGGCTGGCCGACCGCGTGCCCCCTTCGTTTTCGCCGCGGGCGAGGCGCGGGCTGGTGCCCATCTGCGGGATGATCGCCAGCGGCGTGGTCTTCGAGCTGGGGCTGCTGGCGGCCGACTCGCAGCTCACGCTAGCGGCGTTCGCCGTCGCGGCCGCGCTGATCGGAGCTTGCGAGTGGGCCTTCTGGACGACGGTCGTCGAGCTGGGCGGCCCCTACGGCGGCACGGCGGCGGGCCTGATGAACACCGGAGGCAACGCCGGCGGAACGCTCTCGCCGACCGTCACGCCGCTGCTCAGCACGTTCTTTGCCACGCAATTCGGCGACGCCGTCGGCTGGCGGCTGAGTCTGGCCGTGGCCGGCGCCATCGCGGTGCTAGGGGCGACGCTGTGGTGGGGCGTCGATCCCTCGCGGTCGCCCGAGACGCCCGACTGACGGAACTGGGAAGTTCGGAATGCGGAATGCGGAATGACGAATGGGGACTTCGCCTCGGTCGCTCCGGTTCGATCCGGGTAGAGCGTCCGGCAAGTGCTCTACTTCCCGCCCTCTTTCTGCTTCTCGTCGGTCTTCAGCAGATCGAGGATCGTGGTGGCGATCCGCACGAAACGGCCTTCGTCGTCGGCCGGCTTCTTGGGGTCGAACTTCGGCAGCGCGGCGCCGGCTGGCAGGACGAGGGCCGTCTCGTGCTTGCCGAATTTCAGCGTGAAGATATGAGGGTTCACCATCGGGTCGGGGCCGATCTGCTTGGGCAGGTCCAGGAGCTTTTCGCCAGCCAGGCGGTCGGCCAGGGCCGCCAGTTGCTTGGACGAGAGCTTGCCCGTCGCCTCGGCCTTGCGGACCTTCTCGTTGAGGAACGGCTCGCGCCGCCACGCGCCGTCGGCCGCGATGGTCCAGCGGTGGCCGGAGAAGCCGGCGAAGCCGCCTTGTGAGTCGATCAGCACCAGCTCCTGCTTCAGCTTGCCGTCTTTGTCGAGGTAGGGGTTCTCATCCGCTCTCGCGGCCGTTTTCTCGCGCGCGCTTTTCTTGTCGGCCGCCAGGGCCATCACCGCCGAAGCCAAAACCACGAAGGCGAGTGCCACACGGGCGCACGTAGCCGAAGTCGCCAGACTTCGGGCAGGCTGAACTCTGGCGAGTTCAGCTACCGGTCGCAAACGGTTGCCTTGGCCCGCCAAACGGACAACGAAGGTCTTCATCGGCGTCACTCCCTGGTGTGCGAAGATCCAAGACGAGCATACGGGCCGGCCACGACAGGATCAAGAATGCACTCGAGGCAAGCCGGAGGCACCCCTTCGGGGTGCGCTGCGGGCTCGGTGGCGGCGTGAAAGACGTTCACGCCGGGCAGCTTGGCGGGCTGTTCCAGGCCGCGGATCGGGCGGCACGCACGCGTTCGAGAACAGGGCGAGGACGAAGAGTCCGAGAACGTACCTCGACGGCCTGAAGGCCACACTACGAACGAGCTAGGCCGCCGCCAGCACCGGGTAGGCGAAGCCGGTCGCCGTGTCGTTCCAGCGGCGGAGCGTCATGGCCACCAGGTGGCCGCCGAAGGCCACCGAGAGCTTCAGCGCGTTGTCGAACCGCAGCCGACGGCCGACGAGCGGGATGCAATCCAGATCGCACGCCGGATCGGGGTGGGTCAGGTTAATGGTCGGCGGCGTGAAGCCGTCGCGCAGGGCGAGTGCCGTCAGTGCCAGCTCCACGCTCCCGGAGGCGTTGACCAGGTGCCCTAGCATCGACTTCACGGAGCTGACGCTCACGCGCTTGGCAGCCCGGCCCAACGCCCGGCGGATGCCGCGGATTTCGGCCGGATCGTTTTGCTGCGTGCCGGTGCCGTGGGCGTTGATGTAGCTGATTTCGTCCGGGGCGAGGTGGGCGGCCCGCAGCGTGATGTTGATGAGGTGGGCCAGCGTCTCGGAGCCTTCATCGATGCCGGTGACGTGGAAGGCCTCGGCCAGCATCTTGCCGGCGGTGATCTCGGCGTAGATTTTCGCGCCGCGGCCCACGGCGTGGCTGAGCCGCTCGAGGACGAGCATGGCGGCCCCCTCGCCCATCACGAAGCCCCGCCGATTGGAGTCGAACGGCCGGCAGGCCTGCGTGGGGTCTTCGTGGTGGGCCAGCGCCTTCATCTGATAGAACCCGGCCGCTAGCAACGGGTGGATCACCTCGGAGCTGCCGGCCAGGGCGATGTCGCACTGATTGTCGCGCAGGCCGCGGTAGGCCATGAGGATTTCCACCAGGCCGCTGGCGCAAGCGGTGGAATGCGTGAGCCGCGGGCCGTACAGGCCGTAACGATTGGCCACGCTCCAGCAGGCCGTGTTTCCTAGCCATTGCTGCCACCACGGCATGCTTTGCGGATCGATCAAGTGGTGCATGCCCAGCTTGGCGGCGATGCAATTGGTGTCGCCGACGTGCACGCTGACGCCGCAGGCAAAGCGGTTTCGGTCCACCGTGTCCCAGTCCACGCGGGCGTCTCGCAGCGCCTCGTCCGCCGCGTGCAGCGACAGCGGGATGTTCTTGATCTGGCCGGGCACCTCCGGCTCGATGTCCACCGGCGCGCCGACCAAAAGGCCGTCGGGGATGCCTTGCAAGCCCCGCAGCGAGCGGACGCCGCAGCGACCCTGCTGGACGGCCCGCCACACGCTTTCCCGGTCCCGGCCCACTGAAGTGATCATGCCAATGCCCGTGATCACAATCGGCTCGTCTTCGCGTGCTGGCGTGTCGTCAGGCGGGTACGTGCGGAAGACGGGCATGATGTCTGCTTGTGACGGAGGAGCGAGGACCTGGAGATCGCTCCCTACTAGTCGGCATAAATGGCAGGCGGCTTCACGCGCCCAGCGCCGTCGGAGAGAACTTCCGACCTCGATTCTTCGCCCCGCAACTCCCGGCCAGCCGTCTCATGCCCCCCAGGCGCTGCAACCGATAGATAGATCGTTCTCGGCCGGATTGCCGGCACGGTCGCCTTTTCGGCGGCGTTGGAAGCGGCACTTGTAGGAAGGAAGACGCATCATGTCGAGACCGCTTTTCCTGGCGGCGCTGCTAGCCGCCGCGCTGGCGCCGCAGGCGCTGCGGGCCCAGAACGTCCGCACGGTGAACGTTCGCACGGTAGACCCGCTGCTGACCATCCGCGTGGCGCGTGACGAGCAGGCGGTCAACGATCCGGCGACGCCCGGCGCCGTCGTCTCCTGCGTGGCCCTTTCCCCCGACGGCCGCACCGTGGCCGCCGTAGGAGACGACCACGTAGTCCGCACGTTCTCGGTCGCCGACGGCCGACGCTTGCTGGAGCTGACGGGCCACCAGCGGTGGGTCCGCGGAGCGGGCTTCGCGCTCGACGGCCAGTCGCTGATCACGGCCGACGAGGAGCGCAAGATCATCATCTGGGACGTGCCCGCGCAGAAAGCCAAGCAACATCTGACGGCCGGCGTCCAAGTCTACGGCCTGGCGATGAACCCCACGGCCGACCAGTTCGCCATCGTCGGCTTCGGCCGGCACGTGCGGCTGATCGACAGCCACGGACAGGGCGTGAGCGAGCTGCCCGCGCCGGGGCGCGACACGCGCGCCGTGGCTTTCTCGGCCGACGGCCAGTTGCTGGCCGCGGGCGCTCGCAATGGCAAGCTCTCGGTGTGGCGGCTGCCGCAGACGGCACCAGTCATCGATTCGCTGCCGGCGGACCACCGGCCGCTGTATGCCGTGGCGTTTTCGCCGGACGGACGGTGGGTCGCCACGGGCGGCGACAGCGAGGTCATCAGCATCTGGAACACTCAAACCGGCAAGGAGCGACTGTCGATCCGTCGGATTGGCAAGACCCGCTCGCTCGTCTTCTGCGGCCCGGACCTGTTGGCCGCCGGCGGCACCGACAACAAGATCCGCATCTGGGACCTGGGCCGGGTAGAGAAGCTGCCGCCGGGCAACGACGTGCACGTGGAAGACATCCAGCTCGTCGGCCACCAAGGCTCGGTGAC
>JBGQHD010000140.1:0-8804 GCA_041497795.1 Planctomycetia bacterium | reverse complement strand
TCTCAGCGGCAGCAAGGTCACGGCCGAAGGCGTGCGAAAGTTCAAAGAGGCGATGCCAACGTGCAAAGTCACTTGGGACGCGCGGCCGAATCAGTGAAGGTCGAATCACAGCGGCATCACGACCGCGAACGGAATGAACTCTGTTCCACGCTCACGGCACACCGAGTGTGCTTCTGCTTCTTGACGGGCGGTGCTTCGCGCCCTAGGCTCGCCTCTACGGTCATCTTCGCTACAGATGCAGTTATTAGCCTCCCGCCTCCCGCCTACTGCCCCGGACCCGTCGCGTGATCATTGTCCTCAAACCTGGCGTCAGCGAAGAGCAGCTCAACAGCGTGGTCGAGCGGATCGAGTCGCTCGGCCTGCGGGCCCATCTCAGCCGCGGCACGTATCGCACGATCATCGGCGTGATCGGCGACGAGACGAAGCTGCAGGCCGAGCCGCTGCGGGCCATCCCCGGCGTGGCCGACGTCGTGCCGATCCTGCCGCCGTACAAGCTGGCCAGCATCGAGGCCCATCCCGAGCCGAGCATCGTCGAGGTGGGCGGGGCAAACGCCCGCACTGGGAAGAACATCGTGAAGATCGGCGGCGGCTACCTGGGCATGATCGCCGGGCCGTGCGCCGTGGAGAGCTTCGAGCGGCTGGATGCCATCGCCGCCGCCGTGCGCCAGGCGGGGGCCAACATCCTCCGCGGCGGGGCCTACAAGCCGCGGACCAGCCCTTACTCGTTCCAGGGGCTGGGCGAGGACGGGCTGAAGATGCTGCGAGACGTCGGCCAGAAGCACGGCATGCCGGTCGTGACCGAGGTGATGGACGTCCGCCGCGTGGACCTCGTGGCCGATTATGCCGACATGCTGCAAATCGGCGCCCGGAACATGCAGAACTTCTCGCTGCTCACCGAGGTGGGCCGCGTGCGCAAGCCTGTGCTGCTCAAGCGAGGGCTGAGCGCCACCATCGAAGACCTGCTGATGAGCGCCGAGTACATCCTCTCGCACGGTAACTCGCAGGTCGTGCTGGTGGAGCGGGGCATCAAGAGCTTCGACACTTTCACGCGGAACCTCTTCGACGTGGCCGCCGTGCCGGCGGTGCGGATGCTCTCGCACTTGCCGATCATCGTCGATCCCAGCCACGCGACCGGCAAGCCGGCCCTGATCCCGGCGTGCGCCCTGGCCGGGCTGGCCGCCGGGGCCGACGGCGTGCACATCGAAGTCCACAACTGCCCGGAAAAGGCCCTCTCCGACGGCGCCCAAGCCCTGCGGCCGGAGCAATACGCCGAGCTGGCCCGGCAGATGCGCAAGCTGGCCGAGCTGCTGGGCAAGCGGTATGGGTAAAGTAGTAGGCACACTCCGTGTGCCGTCAAAGTAGCCATCTCGCTCCGCGAGATGATTCGTCTCACCCACGAGCGGGTGCCGACGAGACCGCCCCTTTGCTTCTCAACGGCCCGCGGCTGGCGCATAATCTCCTCGTTCCGCCGTGCGGTCCGAAAGCGGCAGCGGAAAAACCTCGAAGCTCGGGCCTCATGAACAGACTCCCGCTCGCTCCCGTCGCCCTGCTCGTCCTGCTGCCCTGGATCGCCGCCGAGGGCGGCGACTTCAATCGCGACGTCGCGCCGATCTTCGTGAAGCGCTGCCTCGAATGCCACCGCGGCGCCGAGGCGTCCGGCAATCTGAACCTCACATCGGCCAAGGGGATCGGCCAAGGCGGCGACTCCGGGCCGGTGATTGCCGCCGAGAAGCCGGACGACAGCCTGCTCTTTCGCCGCATCCGCGATGGCGAGATGCCGCCGGCCAAGCAGGGTAAGTCGCAACGGCTCAGCCGAAAGGAAGTCGCCACGATCCGCGAGTGGATCAGCGGCGGGGCCGCCTGGCCGCAGGGCCGCACGCTCGACCCCTATGAGATGACCACCGAGAAGCGCGGCGGCCGCGACTGGTGGTCGCTCCAGCCCGTGCGCCGCCCGAAGATTCCGGCTGTCGCCGCGCGCGACCGTGCGGCCAATCCGATCGACGCCTTCGTGCTGCGCGACCTGGAATCGCGCGGCTGGACCCTGGCGCCGCCCGCCGACCAACGGACGCTCGTCCGCCGCGTGTACTTCGATGTGATCGGCTTGCCCCCGACGTATGAGGAGGTCGAGGCCTTCGTCCGCGACGACTCGGCGGACGCCTACGCCAGGCTGGTCGATCGCTTGCTGGCCTCGCCGCACTACGGCGAGCGCTGGGCACGTTACTGGCTCGACGTGGTCCGCTACGCCGAGACGTGCGGCTACGAGCGCGACCAGGTGAAGCCAAACGTTTGGAAGTACCGCGATTGGGTCGTGGACGCCTTCAACCGCGACCTGCCGCTGGACCGCTTCGTCCTCGAGCAGCTCGCCGGCGACGAGCTGCCGGACCGCAGCGAGCAAACGGTCATCGCCACCGGCTTCCTGCGGCTGGGCACCTGGAACGACGAGCCGAACGACGCTCAGGAGTACCAGTACGACCGGCTGGAAGACATGGTGCACGCCACCGGCACCGCCTTCCTCGGGCTGACGATCAAATGTGCCCGCTGCCACGACCACAAGTTCGACCCCATCCGGCAGGAAGACTATTACCGCCTGGCCAGCGCCTTCTGGGCCGGCTACATCACGCCGGGCGGCGACGTGCTGGGCGGGCCGGACGCCAAGAAGCTCGGCTTCGACGTGCTGGGCTGGACCGACCGCTCGGCCAATCCGCCGCCGCTGCATCTTTTGAAGAAAGGGGATTACCGCCGCGCCGGGCCGGAGGTCCCCTTCGGCCATCTGTCGCTGCTGCCGGAGCTGAACCGGGCCGTCTCCTCTCCGCCGCTGTCGGCCGCCACCACGCACCGCCGGCGGCAGCTTGCCGAGTGGATCGTCGATCCGCGCAATCCGCTCACGCCGCGCGTGTGGGTCAACCGGCTGTGGCAGCACCACTTCGGCCGGGGGCTCGTCCGCTCGCCGGACAACTTCGGGTTCATGGGGGACAAACCAACCCACCCTGAGCTGCTCGATTGGCTGGCCGACGAGCTGGTCCGCTCCGGCTGGAGCACGAAGCACATCCATCGGCTGATGCTGCTCTCCAGCACGTATCGCCAGTCGGCGCTCCATCCGCGGTTCGAGGAATATGCCGAGAAGGACTCCGACAACCGCCTATGGTGGCACGCCGAGCGGCAACGGCTCGACGCCGAAGCGGTGCGTGACGCCCTCTTGGCCGTCAGCGGCAATCTCGACCTGTCGCGGCTCGGCGGGCCAAGCTTTGCCCCGACGATCGGCAGCGACGCCCTGGAAGGACTCTCCATGAAGGGGAACGCCTGGCACGCCTCGCCGCCAGCCGAGCAACGGCGGCGGAGCATCTACCTGTTCACCAAGCGCAGCCTGTTGCTGCCGCTGGCCACGACGTTCGACTTCCCCGACACCACGCTCCCCTGCGCCCAGCGCGACGTCACCACCGTGGCCCCGCAGGCGCTGGCCCTGCTCAATAACCAGTTCGTCCACGAGCAAAGCGAATCGCTGGCCCACCGGGCATTGGCGGTGAGCGGCCACGATGGGACGCGGATCGACGTCGCCTGGCAATTGGCCTTATCCCGAAAGCCGACTGACGCGGAGAAATCCGCCGCCCAGCAGCACGTCGAGTCCCAGCGCCGGCACTTCACCGCAGCGGGGCACAAGGCAGCGGATGTTGACGTTTGGGCCTGGACGTCGTTGTGCCATGTGCTGCTGAATACGAACGAATTCATTTACATCGACTAAATATCGAGAACGGGATGACCTACCCAAGCTCCGTGTCAAGCTGGAAGCAAACTCTGAGGCGCCGACACCTGGTAGAATTGCGGATGCTCGTCATCATCGCCGTCCTTTCGGAATAGGGACCACGCTTCGAGGAGGATTCCCATGCACCCCGTTTTCCGGCTGTTTGCTGCGTTCTTCGGCCTTGCGTGCCTATGGACGTCTGAGGCGCACGCGATTGCGCCTCCGTACGTTTCCGACGAGGAACTGGCGGCGTACCCCATCATCGTCGTCGCCAAATGGGATAAAGCTCCTGTCCGGCCGCACCACCATTACTGAGAGGACAAGGATCTGGGCCAGACGGTTATCAAGATCGAAGCTTACACACGACTCAACGTCCTTGCCGTCGTCAAAGGCAAGGTTGAGCAGGGCCAGCATGAATTAATGCTGAATGGGGGAATTACGTGGCAGGAGGACGGCACTTTCGTCAACAGCGGCACGTCGACGCAGATGCCAGGTGATGTGGAGGACGTCACCAAACCGTGTTTGTGGTTTCTCAAGCGAACGCGTAGCTGGGACGAAAAACGCAGTGACGAGTATCTGACGGTCGGCAACTACCGCGAAGTTCAACCAGTGGAGTTGAAAGGATTTTACGTCGCCTTGGGCAATCGCGATGCACAGACCGAAGTGCCAAAACTCCTGGTCGCGGACAAGCCCCTCGTCGCGCATCGTGTCTTGCATTACGTCTGCGGCGGCGTGTGGCCCCCGCCCTACGACGGCGGCTTGGGCTTGGGCTGGGATAGGCCCAACGAACGAGGCAAGCTGCTGCGCGATGAGGCCAACCGCGTGTGGGGCTTTTTCCAGGCCGATGCCAAAGACCAGCGGCCGTTGGCGGCCTGCGTTTATGCAGAGTTAGCCGGGGAGAAGGCCATTGCCAAAATGCGTACGCTTTTGGATTACAAGGATCCGAGCGTGCGCGGAATCGCCCTCGGTGTCTTGGCCCGCCATCGCGACGCTGCCTCCGTGGACCACCTCGCTAAGGCGGCCGAAGGACTCAAGGATGGGACCATCGCCTGCCACGTGATCAAAGAGCTGGCGGCATGGAAAGAGGAACGCACGATTCCCGTGCTGATTGGCTTCTTGCAGAATGACGAATTCGCCTACCAATACGGTGACGATATAGGCATTCCGGCGCTCAAGGCACAGCAAGCTCTAGTGGCGATCACAGGTCATGAGTTCCCATACGACGTCGAAACGTCGCAAAAAGCCTGGCAAGAAGCTCTGCCCGTCGCCAACAAGGCTGAGCGGAAGCGTTTGTTGGAGAGAGTTGCGCCAGGCGGACAAACGCTGTTGGTCGCCGAGGCGGACGGGCTTCCTACTAAGGAATTGAGCGAAGCCCTGAAGAAGCAAGACGAGTCCCTGGACGAAGGTGAAGTCGTGGTCAAGATTCGTGTCCGCAACCCTTCCGCTCGCCCTGTAACGATTCTCAAGGAACCCTCGGGAATCGAGATGCGATGGCCCGCCGGTCTCTCTTCGCGCGGCGGGCCGTTCGGTGAGCGGGAGAAGCTGGAATTCACCACCGTCAAGCCTACCGAGGGCATCGAATTAGACGTGATCCTCACCGAAGACTTCTTGATCGCCGAACCTGCTGACCGGCGACTGAAGCTCTCTTACTTGGCCAACGGAAGTCGCCAGGGCGTCAAGGCATGGATGGGAAGCATCGAAGTCAAATTTGGGACTGCCTGGAAATACAAACGCGACGTGAAGCACGTCGAGGAAACCTGGAAGAATGGCAATCTCAAGGCCATCGGCACGACCGTGAATGGAGTAAAACTCGGCGAGTGGAATTACTTCAATGAGCAAGGTGACCGAATCAGGGTTGAGTATCCGGGCTCGGGACGAGGTACGGCAATTTGCAACTCTGAACATCCGGACAACAAAGGTGCAGGGAAGCGCAAGGCCAAGTGAAGTGTCGGAATCCTTCACGCTTTCGGTAGCAAAGGCAGCGGCTTTCATGAGAGCTTCCCGTATCTATCCCTGCGGCCAGACGCGGCGTGAGTTCGTCTGGGAAATGGGCGCCGGCTTCGCCGGCCTGGCGCTCACCGGCTTGCTGGAGGCCGATGGTTTCTTGGCCCGGTATGCGCGTGCAGCGGAATCAAATCCAGGGGCACATCCAGCGATCGAGGGCCCCTTGGCCTCCAAACCACCGCATCTCGCCACCAAGGCCCGCAGCGTCATCTTTCTGATGATGAACGGCGCTCCCTCGCAGGTCGATACGTTCGACTACAAGCCGGCCCTGGAGAAGTACGCCGGGCAGCCGCTGCCGGAGGGGAAGAAGTTCACCAACTCCGGCGGCCGCAAGATCGGCTACCTGACGCCGTCGTTTCGCAAGTTCCGGCCCGGCGGCAAGAGCGGCCTCTTGATCTCCGACTTCTTCCCCCGCGTCCGCGAGCATGCCGACAAGCTGGCCGTCATCCGCTCGTGCCACACGGATAGCCATGCCCACGGCTCGGCCCTGGTGGCGATGAACACCGGCAAGACGTTCATCGGCCGGCCGTCGCTGGGGAGCTGGGTGGTGTACGGCCTGGGCAGCGAAAACCAGAGCCTGCCGGGCTACGTGGTGATCCTCGACAAGCGCGGCGGGCCCATCAGCGGCCAGCCCAACTGGGCCGCCGGGTTCATGTCCGGCGCCTACCAGGGCACGCTCTTCCGGCCGGTCGGCGACCCAATCCTCGACCTGCGCGGGCCGGCGCATGTCGATCGCGCGGCGCAGCGGGCCCAGCTCGATCTGCTCGCGAAGCTCAATCAAGAACATCAGGATGCCCGGCCCGGCGGGCGGGAGCTGGCCACGCGGATCAACAGTTACGAGCTGGCGTACCGCATGCAGGCCGCGGCGCCCGAGGCGGTGGACCTGTCGCGCGAGACGCGGCACACGCTGGAGGAATACGGGGTCGGCCGCCAGCCGACGGATGAGTTCGGCCGCAACTGTCTGGTGGCCCGCCGGCTGGTCGAGCGCGGCGTGCGGTTCGTGCAGCTTTACTCCGGCGGCGGGCACCTGGAGGAGACCTGGGACGCCCACAAGAGCATCGAGACCAACCACGGCCAGCACGCCGGCGAGATCGACCAGCCGATCGCGGCACTGCTGAGCGATCTGGAGCGCCGCGGCCTGCTCGAAAGCACGCTGGTGGTCTGGGGCGGCGAGTTCGGCCGCATGCCGTTCAGCGAGGGCCGCGGCGAGCCGGGCCGCAACCACGACCCCTACGGCTTTTCGATGTGGCTGGCCGGCGCCGGCGTGCGCGGCGGCACGGCCTACGGCGAGACGGATGAATTCGGCTTCGAGGCCGTCGTGGATAAGGCCCACCTGCACGACATCCACGCCACGATCCTGCACCTGGCGGGCCTGGACCACGAACGGCTCACCTACTTCCACCAGGGCCGCAACGAACGGCTGACCGACGTCTACGGCCACGTGATCAAGGCAGTGCTGGCGTAGGCCCCGTGAGAGGAGAACCACAAAGGACACGAAGAGCACAAAGATTCGATTCCGACACATGTGTGCCTCTTCGTGTCCATCGTGTCCTTTGTGGTTTATCCAACGTCGTCACCACTTGAGTCAACCTCACATGAGAACACTCGTCGCTTGGCTGATGGTCTTGGCGATCCCTCCGTTCGTGCTGGCTGATGAAGCGGTCCTGGCCCCGAACGCGAAGCCGCGGCTGCTGCAAGAGGAAGGCGCCGGCGAAGGGCCCGCCTGGCACTCCGAGCTGGGCCTGCTCACCAGCGGCGAGGGGCATATTTATCGCCGCGATCGCGAGGGCAAAGTCAGCATCCATCGCAAGAACACTGGCTCGAACGGCCTCTTGTTCGATCGGCAAGGGCGGCTGGTGATGTGCGAGGCCGAGGCGCGGCGCGTGACCCGGCTGGAGAAGGACGGCCGGCTGACCGTGCTGGCCGAGCGTTACGAGGGGAAGCGGTTCAATCAGCCCAACGACGTGACAATGGACTCCAAGGGCCGCATCTATTTTTCCGACCCCAAGTACGGCGGCCGCGACAACATGGAGATCGTCGATGACAAGGGGCGCAAGGTGGAAGGGGTCTACCGCATCGACGAGCCGGGGCGCTTGACGCGGATCATCACGCACGAAGTCGATCGGCCCAACGGCCTGGTGGTCACCGCCGACGACAAACGTCTCTTCGTGGCCGACAACAATAACGACACCGTCGGCGGGGCCCGCAAGCTGTGGCGGTTCGACCTGAAGGCCGACGGCACCGTCGATTTCAAGTCGCAGAAGCTCGTCCACGATTGGAAGAAGACGCGCGGCCCCGACGGCATGAAGCTCGACGCCAAGGGGCGGCTCTACGTCGCGGCCGGGCTCAACAAGCAGAACGCGCCTTATGAGACGCAGGAGAAGCCGACGGCCGGCGTGTATGCTTTCTCGCCCGAGGGGAAGCTGCTGGAATTCATCCCCATCCCGCGCGACGAGACGACGAACTGCGCCTTTGGCGGCGACGATCTGCGGACGCTGTTCGTCACGGCCGGCGGCAGCTTGTGGAGCATCGAGGTGCAGACGCCGGGCCGCCCCGTTTGGCCGCCGGCGAAGTAACGTGGTGCACGCGGCTCGCGTGCAAGAAGCACACGCGAGCCGCGTGTGCTACGAACGGCGTTTCCCCCCAATCGCCGGCCGCTAGAATTGTAGTGGCGGCGTGCTGATCAAGTTGTCACTCTGAGCGGAGCGAAGAGTCTCGGCGGCGCCGCTGGAGATTCTTCGCTGCGCTCAGAATGACAGGAGGGGAGCCATGCCAATCTATCATCGTCTCGGCGAGGTGCCGCGGAAGCGGCACACCGTGTTTCGCCAGCCCAGCGGCGAGCTGTACAGCGAGCACCTGATGGGCAGCCTCGGCTTCTCCGGGCCGGCGTCGCTGCTCTACCACATCCACAAGCCGACCGGCGTCGTGCAAACGCGCGTGCTGACGCAGGTGCGGCTGGAGGCCGACCCCGATCCGCGGCTGCGGATGCGGCATTTTCACCTTGGCGAGCTGCCGGCGGCCAAGAGTCCCACGCTCGACCGCTCGCCCGTGCTGTTCAACG
>JBGQHD010000139.1:0-8864 GCA_041497795.1 Planctomycetia bacterium | reverse complement strand
GGTTTGTGTCCAGAGTCTTCCGTATATGTCACGTTTTTCGCGCCGACGGCCCGCGCGACTGAGCGGGAACTACCTGCTCGGCCGAGACTTAGGGCAGTCCAGCTCGTCGAAGAGAAGCGTGTATGGCAAGTCGTGAGGAATCCGTGCTTGCGCGGAGAATACGTATCCGGTTGTGTCACGCCCGCGCGTAAGATAAGGACATGCTCATCGTGAGGAAGCGAAAGAACGGAATGAATTCCGTTCTGCGTCTTGCCGGTTTACGTCATGCCGGCACGGCCACTTCTTCCACGATCCGGCGGATCAGGTCGTCTGCCGCGTCGCGCTGCGAGCCGTATTGGTAGCCGCGCAAGATTACTCGGTGGGCCAGCACCGGCACGGCTAACCGCTTGATATCGTCCGGCACCACGTACTCGCGGCCTTCCAGAAAGGCCAGTGCCTGGGCGGCCCGGTACAGCGACAGCGAGCCGCGCGTGCTGACGCCCACTTGCAGGGCCTCGTTGTTGCGCGTGGCCTCGGCGATATCCAGCAAGTAGTCGCTCAGCGAATCGTCCACGGTGACTTGCCGCACGTGGTCTTGCAGCTCGAGCACTTGCTCGCACTTGATCACCGGGCCGAGAAACTCCACCGGCTCGCCGTGCCGGTGGCTGGCCAGCACCTGCCGCTCGTCGCGGCGCTCGGGGTAGCCGATCTTGGTCCGCAGCAGGAAGCGGTCGAGCTGGCTCTCGGGCAGCGGATAGGTGCCTTCGAATTCGTAGGGGTTCTGCGTGGCGATCACCAGGAACGGCTTGGGCAGCGGATAGGTCTGGCCATCGACCGACACTTGGGCGTCGCTCATCGCCTCCAAGAGGGCGCTTTGCGTGCGGGGCGTCGTGCGGTTGATCTCGTCGGCCAGCACGACGTTGGCGAACACCGGACCGTGGCAGTAGACGAACTCGCTGGTCTTGCTGTTGAAGATGCTGCTGCCGACGATGTCGCTGGGCAAGAGGTCGGGCGTGAACTGGATGCGGCAAAAGCGGCCGTTCACGCTGCGGGCCAGGGCCTTGGCGATGAGCGTCTTGCCCACGCCGGGCACGTCTTCCAGCAGCACGTGCTCGCCGGCGAGCAGGGCCACGATGCACAGCCGCAACACGTCGCGCTTGCCCAGCACCACGCTGGCCAGGTTGGCCTCGAGGTCGCGAACCAGATCATGGACCTCACCGGGCATAAACCGCGCTCCGTGGATTGGCAGAGGTTGACGAGCGAACGTCCAACGCCCAACGTTGAACGTCCAACGTCGAACCGTTTCCGTTCGATGTTGGACGTTGGACGTTCGAAGTTGGACGTTCGATAAGGGCGTTGGGCCGAAGTAGACTACTCGGCCCGATATCTCCTATCCCCATCCTAGCGAGGCGCATCGGCAATGGTCTATCCCCTGGCATACCGGCTTAACCGCCGCTTAACGTCGGTCCCGCCCCGCCATCGGGCGGGTCCGTTCTTGCCGGCCGCCCGGCCCAGCCTTAGAATCCTGGTGTTGCGTTGGCTGCCGACACTTCGCACTTAGGGACCCCCCTGCCATGGTTGAGCGGAAGCCGATCTTCCCGAACGTGATCGAGATGAATCACCAGGCGGGCGAGCGGATCGGCTGCAACGTCTACCTGGTGTACGACGGCCCGGAGTGGCTGCTGATCGACATCGGCTTCGACGACTCCGTGGAGGAGATCGTCGAGATCATCCGCAAGCTGGATTTCCCCCTCTACAACTGCCAGACCATCATCGCCACGCACGCCGACGTGGACCACGTGCAGGGGCTGGCCAAGGCCAAGACGCTGCTGAAGACCACGGCCGCCGGCCACCCCATCACGGCGACCACGCTGGAGGTCGCCGACCCGATCAAGACCTACGCCGAAATCCCGGCGCAGGACATCCACCTGGAGATGCCGGCCGTCAAGCTCGAGCGGCTGATCAACGACGGCGACGTGCTCAAAATCGGTGACCTGAAGCTGGAGGTCTGGCACACGCCCGGCCATACCGACGGGCAGTTGTCGTTCCGTTTGGGCAAGCTGCTCTTCAGCGGCGACAACATTTATCGCGACGGTTGCGTCGGCGTCATCGACGCCCACCACGGCAGCAACATCGAGCACCTCATCCAGTCGTTGCGGCGCATCCGGGCGAGCGACGTGGAATGGCTGCTGCCGAGCCACGGGCCGATCTTTCGCAAGGACAACGCCCAGCTCGACCGGACGATCGCCCGCGTCGAGACCTATCTGCACATGGCCGACTTCGGCACCTGTGCCATCGATTGGCCGCTGATGGACGAGTGGGACAAGGAACTGGCCACTGGCGTGACGCCGAAGTAGGTCCCGCCTGCCGGGCGGGACCGGCGGTGCCGCCTCACATGGCAAGACTAGTGCCGCTCGGGCAAGCGGCACCTACCAGGCCGTCTTGAGCTCCCAGACCGTCAGCGAGCGAACCCTGGCTTCGCCGCCGCGGCTGGTGAGCGACACCGTGCGATCTTTCTCAGGAAGAATGACGCCGATCGAGAGCGCCGTCGCCCCACCGCCGACGAAGACTTCGATCGAGCCGCGATCGACGAGGACTTCTAGCCGCAGCTTGCCGTCGGTCGTCTTCACGGGCGCGGTGACGTTCCGGCAGGTGAGCTGCTGCTTGCCGGCGTCGTACTCGATGGGCACGCCGCGCACGGTCAGCCCCACGGCTTGCGCTTTGCCGGGTTCCAGCTCGGCGACGATGTGCAGCAGGTCGCCCTTCACCCCGTCGATCGCCCGCTTGCCTGCGATGGGCACGTCGCGCAGCTCGTGCTTGGCGCCGTGCAGCGAAGCCAGCTCCTTGACCGGCTCGGCGAACATCCGCGGGCCGTCGGCAGTGGATCGCAGCGTCAGCTCGACCGGAACCGTCATTTGCTGATTGAACGGCATGCCGGGGAAGGTGACGCCGTTGGCCCAGCCGATTTGGATTCTCCGGCCATCGGGCGTATTGCTGAACGTCTGCGCGGCGTAGAAGTTGCCGTGCCAAAGCTGGTGCTTGCCCGACTCTTTGCGGAACGTGCGGCCGTCGAAATCGCCCAGCAGGTACTTGCCGTCGGCCGCGTAGAGCACCCACTTGATGCTCTTGCGGGCCTTGGGGTCTTTCCCGAGCCGGTCGGCATCGAGCGGCAGCTCGAACAGGTCGGGGCATTCGAAGAAGCCGTCGATGCGGCTGGCCAGCTCCCACTTCTTCAGGTCGGGCGACGTGTGGAAGGCGATGTACTTGCCGCCGGCGTGCTCGTCATACACGGCCATCACCCAACGGCGCGTCGGCTCGTGCCAGAGCAGCTTCGGATCGCGCCCCTGGTGGCGGACCACGGGGTTGCCTTCGTATTCCTTCCACGTGCGGCCGCGGTCGTTGCTGTAGACGATGCACTCGCCGCGGCCGGTGCTGGTGTAGGCGGCCACCAGCACGTCGTTGTCGCCCGACTTGAAGCCGGCCGTGTTGCGGGCGTCCACCACCGCGCTGCCGGAGAAGCACCAGTCGCCGAACTTCTGCGGGTAGAGCGCGATCGGCTGCTCCCGCCAGCTCGCGAGGTCCTTGCTCACTGCGTGGCCCCAGTGCATGTTGCCCCAGCTCCAGCCGTAGGGATTGTGTTGATAGAAAAGGTGGTACTCGCCGTCGAGATAGACCAGCCCATTGGGGTCGTTGAGCCAGCCGCGACGCGAAGTGAAGTGGAACTGCGGGCGGTGCTTCTCGCGATAGAGTTGGTCGGCCGCCGGCAGGTCGTCGGACTGTATAATGCCCTCGAGTGCTTGGGAGCCGGGCGGCAGCTTGCCGGCGTCAATCGTGAGTTTGCGGCCGGTGAAAGCACCGAGGTCACAGAACGCCTGAAAGTCGGGTTTTTGGTCGGCGGACGTTTTCTCGGCCAGCTCGATCTCGAACTCGCGCACCGTGCGGTCATCGACAATCAGCTTCACTCGCCGCTTGGCTGCGCCCGTCTTGACCGGGAGGTGCAGGTAGCGCTTCTCGATCGTGATCTCCCGCCGGGCCGGCTCGGCCTGAATCTTGCGGTCGCTCTGCACAATCTGATCGACGTTGATATGCCCCCAGCCGCCGGTCCGCCGGTCCGCGATCTGGATGACAACGGTCTTGCCGTCCAGGTCGGCCACGTCCCAGGTGTGCCAGTCCAGCTCTTCGCTGCCGCCGGGCTGGTCGTTGGGACCGGTGGCCGTGCGGACCACTTTGCCATCCACCAGCAGGTTGACGCACGTCTCGCCGGGATATTTGCCGCCGCCGACCAGGAAGTTGAGGTAGCGGCGCTCGATCTTCAGCGGTGGCGACGTGAGCGTGCCGGTCGTGCCGTCGCCCTTGAAGAAGCTGTTGACCAGCCCCTTGCCGAGGTAGCCGCTGACGGGCATCTGGTTGGCCAGCGTGCCGCGCGCCGGGCCAGGGCCGAAGGCTTCCCCCTCGACCTTCCAGTCGCCGTAGTCCTTGCCTTCAAAATCGGCGATCAGGATGTCCGGCCGCTCGGCGGCGATGGCGGGCCGTGAGAGAAGTGCCAACAACGCAGCGAGCACACATGGCAGCCGCATACAGCCCCCTGGCAGTGCCTGGATTCGCACGGTGAACGAATCGGTCGCGACAGATTCTTGCCGCCGATTGTAGCCTGCCGGCCACGGCGAGGGCAGAAGCAGTTCAGCGCGACGCCACGACGGGTGGCTGGGGCTGGAGCGAAGCGCAAGCCCCAGCAGAGCTGCCAAAGGGCGTAGCTCAATGTCGTAAGTGCGCAGTTGCTCGTGAATGCAGATTGCCCCATTCGCGTGAACATTGGTTGGCGCTTCCGCTGGGGCTTGCGCTTCGCTCCAGCCCCAGCCACCCGCGCCCCATCGCCGAAGCCTGCAATGTCCGCAGCACGTACTCGGCCGCGTTGCCGGCCGCGCCGGGATGGCAGACGCGGGCTTTCAGCTCGGCCAGCCGGGCGACCAGCTCCTCGCGCTGCTCGTCGTTGGTCAACCAGCCGATGACGTGCGCCGCGAGCTGGGCCGACTTGTCTTCCCAGGTCGGGTACTCGGGAAACAGGACCTGCTCCGCGCCAGGCCGAGAGGGATCGTACGGCGCGGGGTTCGCGGAAAACCCGTCGTCTGCGCTGAGCAGATTCACCAACGTCATGTACCTGATCTTGACCACGAGAGTGGCCAACCAATACGCCCGCCGCGTCATCCAGTACAGCATCACCGTGGGCTTCGTGTGGTACAGCAGCTCGAGCGAGACCGACCCGGAGACCGCCAGGCAGCAGTCAGCCGCGTGGATCAGCTCGGGCGTTTTGCCCGTGTGGATCTCGAGATCAAGGCCGGCAGCCGTGGCCTCCCGCGCCACCGTCTCCGCATGCGCCGGCTTGAACGCGGCGACGGCAAACCGCACGCTGGGCACCGCTTGTCGAATGTGCTGCGCCGCCTTGAGCAGCCAGCGCAGGTTGTTGGCCAACTCGAGCGAGCGCGAGCCGGGAAGGATAGTCACGAGCGGCCCGGCGGGCTGGGCCGAGCACCCCGGCTGCTTGGAGCAGCCGGGGTGCTGTTGGTCGCCTCGCCGCACGCGCTCGATGAACTCGCGATCCAGCCGGTGCCGCGTCACTTCGTCGAAAAACGGATGGCCCACCAGCGTGGCGTTGCACCGCTGGGCGGCGAACCACTCCTGCTCGAACGGCAGCGTGCACAGCACGTGATCGACCAGCCGGCGCATTTTCTTCACGCGCCAGCGAGCCCAAGCCCAGATTTGCGGCGGCACGTAGTAAAAGACCGGAATGCCGTACCGCTTGGCCGCGCGGGCAATCCACCAGTTGAAGCCGGGGTAGTCGATCAGCACGACCGCATCGGGCCGATGGTCGCGGAAGAATGCCCGCGCGCGGCGATACAGCCTCCAGAATTTGTGAATGTTGAGGAGCGCGAGGACGAACCACATCACGGCCAGCGCGGTCAGGTCGGCGTGCAACCGGCAGCCGGCCTCTGCCATACGCGGCCCGCCATAGCCGACGGCCTCGACCGCCGGGCAGCGCTCGCGCAGCGCGCGAATCAGGTTCGCGCCGTGCACGTCGCCGCTGGGCTCGCCGACGGAGAAGAAGATGGTCAGGGGGCGCGCGGATGCGGAGTGCGGCATGTGTCTGATCGTCCAGTTTAGGGCATGGCCGCGCGATGCCGGATCGGCGGAACGCGACGGTCGCCTGGAGGTGGCGGAGTATTGCAGATTCCCAGCCGCGGCAGAAGCGCGCTTGCCTTGCCGCGGTTGGATGCCCGCAGTGCTAGCGACCAAAGTAGCCATCTCGCTCCGCGAGATGGAAAATGGCCGACTCGCTCTGCGAGTCGGACGGCAACTCGCAGAGCGAGTTGCCCACATTCGCGTCCCGACCCCTCCGACTCGGCCCCCGAACCACGACCTAGGGTTAAGAGAATTGCCAGATTGCGCCATCCGGCAATGCCGGAAGATTCGCCATAACCCCTACCGTGACCGGACCATGACCTCTCCAAGCGATTCCGTCGCCACTCCCTCGCCTTTGGCCGTCGCGCTGCGCGTCTTGTTCGCGTGCGGCTTGGGCCTGGCCTTGTTCGCCAGCGGCGCCGCGGCACTCGTGAATCAGGTCGTCTGGCAACGGTCGCTGGGCCGGCTGCTCGGCGGGAGCGAGACCATCGCCTCGATGACCGTGGTGCTCGTGTTCATGGCCGGGCTGGGGATCGGCTCGCTGTGGATGGGCCGCCGCTCCACGCGGATGCGCGACCCGCTGCTGGCCTTGGGCCTCATCGAGGGTGCCCTGGCACTGGTGAATCTCGGCGTGGCCGGCCTGCTGCGGCTCGAACTGGCCTCGACGGTCTTCGGGGCGCAGAAGATGGCCGCCACCGCCGGGGTCCCGCTGCTAGCGTTCTACGCCCTGGCCGCCACGGCCGTGCTGATGATCCCCTGCCTGCTGATGGGCGCGACGATGCCACTGGCCGCCGAAGTTTGCCAGCGGCGATTGGGCTGGGTCGATTCCCGGGCGCTCGGCTGGCTGATGTTCCTCAATACGATCGGCAGCGTGGCCGGGGCGGTCGTCAGCGGCGGGTTTATGCTGCCGCGATACGGGCAGGCGGTCTCGCTCCTGGCGGCCGTCGCCGGCAATGCGACGGCCGGCGTGACGCTGCTGCTCTTCGCCTTGGCCGCGCGCAGCGCGCTTGGCCAATCGCAACGCAAGGAATTGACCTCAGACGAGTCGACCGCTGCCGCCGCCCGCTGCGCATGGTGGCGCCCCTCAATGCACGAGACCCTGGCACTCGGCTTGGGCTTCTGCTCGCTCGGTTACGAGATGTTCTTGCTCCGCCTGTTCGCCTTGATGCACGAGCCGCTGCCTTTTACGTTCGCGGCGGTGATCACCGGCTTCCTGCTGTTCTGGAGCGTCGGCGCCGCCCTCAGCTCGCATCCGCGCCTCAGCCTGTCGGCCGGCATGCGGCTGTGCGCCTTCAGCATTGTGGTGACACTAATCTGCACGCGGATCGACGCGCACGGGGCGATCGGCGACTTGCCGACGCTCGGCTGGTTCATCGCCACGCGGTGCTTCTACTTTGTCCCTTGCCTGGCGTTCGGCTACCTGTTCGGCCTGGTGACCGCCCAGGCGGCCAAGTCGTGGGGGCACGACGTGGGCCGCGTGTACGGCTGGAACACCTGCGGCTCGTGCCTGGGCGTGGTGCTGATGACGCTGGTCGGCTACGAGATGCCGTTTTTCATGATGGCCTTCGCCCTGGTGCCGCTGCTCTTTGCCCTCGAAGAGTTCCGCCAAGCGGCGGAGCGCGGCGCTTGGGCCCGCGTTCGCGGCAGCCTGGCCCTGGCCGCTTGCGGGGCCGTGGTCGCCGCCGGCCTGACGGTCGATATGTCGTTCCTGTCGCCCGACGTGAAGGTGTACTACGGCCGCGACGGAGTCATCGGCGTCCACCAGCAGTCGCGCGACATGTTCTGGGACGGCCTGTGGCATTCCCAGCTCACCGACGGCCAAAGCCATATCGGCACGAACAACTGGTTCTTGGCCACCTGCCCGGTCATGGCCCACGCGACCGGCGAGATCGAAGACGCCTGCGTCATCGGCCTGGGACTGGGCATCACGGCCGGCACGTTGGCCAAGCTGGAAAGCGTGCGCGAGGTCGATGCCTACGAGTTCAACCACACGCTCAAGGAGATCTACGCCGAGTACCGCGAGGGCACGCTGGGCCTGGCGGACAATCCGAAGATCCACATCTTTTGGGAAGACGCTCGCAGCGGCCTGTCGCTGCGCGACAAGCAATACGACGTGATCCAGACGCAGCCGCTGTACCTGAAGCAAGCGGGCAGCTCGCTCTTGAACTCGAAAGAGTTCTTCCAACTCGTGAGCCGCCGCCTCAAACGGTATGGCGTGTTCTGCCTGTATTCCAACGGCGAGCCGCAGCAGGCCTTCGCCGTGCGGCAGACGGCGGCCGAGGTGTTTGCCGGCCGCGAGACGTTCATGAACGGCTATCTGCTGGTGCTCTCCAACGAACCGATCCGCATCGAGGCGGCGGCGTTGGCCCGGCGGCTGGCCTCGAGCGATCCTCTGTGGCGCGAGATCGCCGCCTACGAGCGGACGCATGACGCCGCCGCCATCCTCAGCGTGCTCGACCGCCCGGCCCTGCCCTGGGGCGACGGCCGCCTGGTGGTGACCGACGACCGGCCGATCGTCGAATACCCGGCCTTCCTGCGGGGCGAAGTCAACCGCCTGGGCTACGAGGTCGCTCTGCCGGCCCCCGGCATCCACAACATGGTGCGTCCCACCTCCGGCAGCCAGCGATAGGTCTGGCTTGGCGCGGCGACGGACAAGAGTGTCCGGCCTGAAGGCACGCGGGGCTGAAGGCAGGCGGACAAGAGTGTCC
>JBGQHD010000138.1:0-8883 GCA_041497795.1 Planctomycetia bacterium | reverse complement strand
GACTACGTCCTGAGTGGCTGTTTCGATGGCCTTGGCGTACTTCACGAATTCCGGTTCGCGCACGAAGTCGAAGTTCTCGAAGCTGTCGGAGTGCTGCAGGACCTTGGCCAGCATGCCCAGGATTTCGGCTTCGTGGATCACCTCGGACTTCTTACTCTTGAGCGAAGCCGCGTCGGCCAGCCAGCGGTCGATCCCGTACGTCGGATCGTCTTTGTGGCTGGTGGCGTTCTCCATCCGTTTCATCACGACGCTCAGCTCGGTGACGCCGTAGGGCTTGCCGGGTTCGCCGGAAGGGGCCGCGACCGACCCGCCGTTGCGGAGCTGCTGCAGCTCGCCGAGCCATTTCTTGGCTTCGTTCATCGTTTGCTGGCTGTCGGTCTTGGCGTTCGCGGCGCTGCGCGCCAGCCCGTCGCGCATCGCGATCGCGTCTTTCTTGAACCGCACGTCCCCGTCGTACTGCGCAATGACCCCGAAGCACGCCGCCAGGGTGCTATAGATCACGCGGACCTTGCGATGCCCCGTCTTCCACTTGGGTGGCGAGTCAACGAGCGGACCCACGGCGTTGACGGCGGACTTGATCTCGCTCTCCAGCGTCTCGGCCGAGATGACCTTCGGCCAGCCGGAGTTGCCGTTGCCGCCGCCCGGCGTGGGCACCGGATCGTTCCCTCCGCCCGACGGCTTGGGGGCGCCGCGGCCGGCCAGCACGTCGTTGATCGTTCCCTCGCCGTGCTGCTTGACCACGTCTTTCAGGAAAGCGTCCTCCACCCGCTTGTCGAACGCCTTGGGCGGCGGCTTGCGCTTGACCGTGCCCGCCTGAGCCCACAGCCGCTGGGCGCAGACCACGCCGGCGACCAGAGCCAGAACGAGCCCACACAACACGGCGGCGGCGGCGAACTTGCGCATCAGGGTGCCGGGGGTGAGAGTGGAAAGCGCGAACGCACCGCAGGAGATTATCGACGGCGCCGCACCGAATTGCAAGTTCGCGCGTAGGGCGGACACTCCTGTCCGCCCGGTCGGCATACGGCGGACAAGAGTGGCGGACAAGAGTGTCCGCCTTACGCGAGGATCTCCCGAAGCACCCGGCCGCTGACGTCGGTCAGTCGGAAGTCTCGCCCGGCATAGCGGTAGGTCAGCCGCGTGTGGTCCAGCCCCATCAGGTGCAGGATCGTGGCGTGGTAGTCGTGCACGTGGACGGGATCTTTCGCAGCCGCGCCGCCGAAGTCATCGGTTTCGCCGTAGGCCGTGCCGCCTTTGACGCCGCCGCCCGTCAGCAGGCAGGAGAATGCCCGGTGCCAGTGATTGCGGCCCTTGAGACTGGGGTCCCACGGGGTGCGGCCGAATTCCGTGGCTATGGCGATCAAGGTCTCGTCGAGCAGGCCCCGCGCTTTCAGGTCGGCGACGAGCGCGGCCAAGGCCCGGTCCACGCGCTGCGCCTTGGGCCGGTGGTGTTGCATGTCGTTGTGCGAGTCCCAGTTGTCGTGCGACCCGGTGTCGATCAGCTCCACGACTCGCACTCCCCGCTCGATCAGCCGGCGGGCCACCAGGCATTGCCAGGCGAACGATGTCGCGTCGCCGGTTTTCACGCCATAGGCTTCCAGCGTGCGGGCCGATTCGCGGCCGATCTCGAAGACCTCCGGGGCCGTCCGCATCATCCCCTCGGCGGTCTCAAAGGTTTGCATGCGGGCACGCAGGTTGAGGTCGCCCGGCCGCAGACGAGCGTGCGCTTCGTTCACCTCGCGGAGCATGATCTGCTCGAGCTGGGCCAGCGTGACGGAGCGCGTGGCCGGCTTGAGGTTCGGGATCGGGTCGTTGCCCGGGGTGATCCGCACCCCCTGATGGTGCGGCGGCAGAAAGTTGCTGTCCCAAACCTGGGCCCCGGCGTAAGGCAAGTGCTCGGCGACCACGACGAAGGGCGGCAGGTTCGGATTGAGCGTCCCCAGGCCGTGGCTCAGCCACGAGCCGATGCTGGGCAGCGGAATCGTGGACGAGCCGGTGTGCATCGCCAGCGTGGCCTGGAAGTGCTCCAGGATGTCGGTCTGCATGGTGCGGATGACGCACAGGTCGTCGGCCAGGTCGCCGAACTGCGGGAACAGCTCGGAGATCATCAGGCCCGACTGGCCGCGGGGCGTGAACCGAAACGGCGACGCCACCAGCGGCTTGGGCGACGTCTCGCGCAGGCTGGCGCCGGGCACGGTCTTGCCGTGGCTGGCCTGGAGCTTGGGCTTGTAATCGAACGTATCGACGTGCGAGAAGCCGCCGGTAAGGAACACGAAAATGAGCTGTTTGGCCTTGCCGGGAAAATGGGCCGGCCGCGGGGCCAGCACCTGCGCGTCGCCGAGCACGGCCGCGAGCGATAGGCGAGGGACGAGAGGCAAGGAGCCGAGGGCCAGGCTGCCGACGGCGCCGCCGAGGAACCGTCGGCGAGAAACGATGCGGTGTGGCATGTTCGGTCTCCTCGCCGTGGGGTGGGTATCACACTAGCCCGACGCGCAAGCGAGGGAGAATCGCCGTCTATCCCCGCTCTCCCTCGCTTGCGCGTCGGGCTAGTGTGCTCCAGCATTTTCTAGCAAGCCGTATCTTCAGTCGAGATAGAAGAACTCGTTGGCGGTCAGCAAGATCCGCGCGTAGCTCGCCCAGGCTTCTTGTTCGGCCTCGGCCGCGCTGGTCCCAGAACGCATTAGCTCGGCGGAGTAACCGCGCAGGAACGTCTTGGCGCGCTGGGTCTCTTCCGTGCTCGGCAACCGCGACCAGGCTAGCTCGCAGGCCAAGCGGTGGCGGTCGTCGTCGTTGGCGGCAGCACTTCGTACGCGACCGGCCAGCGCCGCTGCCTGCTCGCGGACGAACGAATGGTTCAGCAAGTACAGCGCCTGTAGAGGCACCGTGGCCGACGTGCGGGCATCGGTGGAAACATTCGCGTCCGGGGCATCAAACAGCGCCAGGTACGGGTGCCGCTGGATGCGCTGCCGCATCAGGTAAACGCCGCGATGCGGCGACTCGTAGACCGCCTTGAACGGGTTGTGCTGCGTCCAGCCCCAGGTGGCGAAATCGGGAAACGGGTGCGGACCCGGCCGGTCGAGCCGCAGCGTGCCGGCCGCGAACATCATGGCGTCGCGAATGGCCTCGGCCTCCAGCCGGCGGCGGGGAAAGCCGGCATACAGCGCGGAGCGTTCGTTCGACGCTTGTTCGCCGGGGCCGGCACCGGTGTCGGCGTTGGCCACGGCGATTGCCCGTCTCGACCCTTCCTCGGCCGATGCGCTGGCTTGCTGCCATGTCGCCGAGTTGAGGATCAGCCGGTGCATGGCCTTGACCGACCAGCCCTGCCGCACGAAGCAGTCGGCCAGATGGTCGAGCAGCTCCGGATGCGTCGGCGGCTCGCCGCGGAGGCCCAGGTTCGACGGCGTGCCCGCCAGGCCCTGGCCGAAATGGTGCTGCCAGATGCGGTTGACCATCACGCGGGCCGTGAGCGGATGACGAGATTCGGTGAGCCACTGGGCCAGTTGCAGCCGCCCGCTGGCGCCGCTGGGGATGCGGAAGTTGGCGCTCCCCTCGAAGAAACCGGGGACGCCGCGCGGCACCACAGGCCCGAGTTGATCCGGCTCCCCGCGCAGATGGACCGGCTGATCGACCGGCTTGTCGTCCGCCACGGCATAGGCCACTGGCAAGCCGAGCGGCGTGCCCCATTTCTCGCGGACCTTGAGGGCGGCGCGGAGACCGGCCAGTCGCTCCGCGAGAGGTCGTCGCTGCTTCGCGTCGCCGGCGGCGGCGCGGATCGCCTCCTCCAATTGCTGGGCCTCTTGCTTCGCCGCGTCCACTTGCCGGCGATCCTCGTCGCATCGCTTGGCGGCCTCAGCCGGCGGCACGAGCGGCACGAAGCTCGCGCGCGGCCTGATCTGCGAGGCGAACTCCTCCGAGCCGGCATAGGGGAACCGCGTGCTGGCAAAGATGCCGTAGAGCGCGTAATAGTCTTCCCGCGTGATCGGGTCGTACTTGTGGTCGTGGCAGCGGGCACAGCGGAGCACCAGCCCGAGGAATGTCCGCCCGGTGGTGTCGATCGCGTCCTCGATCGTCAAGTGCATGAGCTCGTAGGGCGCCGTCGCATACCGCCGCGAGAGCGCCAGAAAGCCGGTCGCCGCGACCGCGTCGGCGTACCGCCCGCGCGGGCCGTCCCCGGTCAAAATGTCGCGGGCCAAAATGTCCCCCGCAAGCTGCTCGCGCACGAACTGGTCGTACGGCATGTCCGCGTTGAAGGCGTCGATCAGGTAGTCGCGGTACAGCCGGGCCTCGGGCACGGGGTAGTCGGCGTTATCGCCGGCCGTGTCGGCGTAACGGACGACGTCCATCCAATGCCGCCCCCACCGCTCGCCGTATTGCGGCGAGGCGAGCAAGCGTTCCATGACTTGGCTGAAGGCATCCGGCGCATCGTCGCCAAGAAAGGCCGCCAGTTCCTCAGGCGTGGGCGGCAGGCCGATCAAGTCGAACGTTGCACGCCGCAGCAGTGTCCGCTTGTCCGCTGGCGGAGCAGGCTGAAGTCCCTCGGCCTCCAGCCGCGCGAGGATCCAACGGTCGATGGGCGAGCGGACCCACGCGGCATTCTTGACGCGCGGTGGAGCCGTGCTCCGCACCGGCTGGAACGCCCAGTGGCGGCGCTGTACCTCGGAAAACCGCCCGGCTGCGGATTTTGGCTCTACGTTGAGGTCCCTCGCGCCGGCCGTGTCCGCCGTCTTGGGCCACTTGGCGCCGGACTTGATCCACAGGGCGAGGTCTTCGACCTGCTGGGCACTCAGCTTGCCGTCGGGCGGCATCTTCAGCTCGCCGCTTTGCCGCACGGCGTGAATCAGCAGGCTCGCATCCGGCTTGCCGACGGCGACCACTGGCCCCAACGCGCCGCCGCGCTCGATGCCGGCGGCCGAATCCAGCCGCAAGTCCGACTCGGCTTTCTCCGGCCCGTGGCATTTCCAGCAGTGTTTCGCCAGGAGTGGGCGAACACGAGATTCAAAGTGATCCTCGTCCGAGGTTTCGCCGGCCGCGGCCAATGGCCCGGCTAATCCGATCAGTGCCAAGGCGGCCAGCCGGATGAGCCAGATTTGGGGGCGCTGCCTGGGCATGAGACTGGTTTCAGCGGATTTCGATCTGGCGGCTTGGCTACCGCATGTGCGACACCCATCCACGCCTACCGTTGTATTCGTGGGCACAGCCGGCGGTCAACGGTTGAGTCGGCCAAGCGGCATCCGGCCCATCCGCCAACCCTGAGGTCGATCAGGGGCGCATGCCGACGAGGATCTCTCCCCGCCCCTGTTCCAGCAAGTCTCCGTGGAACAACGTCATCGGCACGTCGAGCAAAGTTTCGAGCAACGTCTCGGCGAACGGCACGCCCAGCCGGCGAAGGGCCAGCAGCGTGACCCGCAGAAAGCCGGGCCGGAACTGGCCGGCGCGGCGGAAGGTCGGCAGCAGGGGCGGCATTTCGACGCCGTGATGGACCGTGCCAAAGAGGCCGATCGTGCCGCGGCGCAGGCCGGCGCCGGGGCGGACGCCGCAGGGGCCGAAGAGGTAGATGCTGCCGGCGATCAGGTTGAAGCCGGGGCAATCGCCCGCGCGGCCGCCGATGACGATCGTGCCGCGGCGCATGGTATGGCCGATCTCGTCGCCCCCGTCGCCGCCCACGAGGATCGTGCCCCCCGTCATGCCGCGGCGGCTGCCGCGATAAGCGGCGCCGACCAGGTGCCCCGCGTGGCCGCGCACGCGGATCAGCCCGCCTTGCATCTCGCCGCCGAGCCAGTCGCCAGCGTCGCCCGTGACGGTGATTTCGCCGCCGGTCATCTGGCTGCCCAAGTGCCGGCCGCCGTGGCCCTCGACGCGGATGCTCCCCTCGCTCATCCCGGCCCCGATCCAGTGCACGCCGGCCAGGTCGCCCTCGAAAACCATCTGGGCGTCGCCCGCGTCGCCGGCCACATCGAAGAAATCAGCGAGCGCCGCCGCCCGGTTGCCGTGCTGAATCGGGAACTTCTCAATCTGCCCCAGCCGCAGGCCGCACACAGCCGTGGGGGTCAGCCCCTCGACTTCGACCGGGACGGAGACCTGCCCCGAGGTCTGGCCGGATGTTTGCCCGGACGACTGGCATTTGTAGCGCAGGGAGAGGGTCATCGTTCTATCATCGCTGCTGCCGACTTCACGACCCCGGGCTTTCGGGATCCGACGTGCACGCCATGGTAGGTGATCGACGGTCGCGTATTAATGGTGCCGCCAACGTGGGGTAGGCTTCCAGCCTGCCGAAACGATCCTATTTACCCGGCTTGCTCGGTGCAGCCAGCCCAACACGCGGTTCCCCGCGGAGCGCGACCTTCCCGCGCCGAGCCATCGGCTCGGCCTCTGGCGCAACAGAATCGCGTTTTTCCAATTCCGCCCGCGCGCTGGCACGTAGCCGAAGTCGCCAGACTTCGGGGAGTCTGAACTCTGGCGAGTTCAGCTACCTGCGTGGTTGCAAAGTCCTCTTCCCCTTTGCCCTTCCGATTCGCGTTTTTCCAATTGGACCCCGCGCGGGACCCCCTCTCCCCTCCGGGAAGAGGGCCGGGGTGAGGGGCTGAACCTGCCGTCACCTCGGCCGTTGTGCACCAAATTCGCGTTTTTCCAATTCCACCCGCGCGCTGGCAGGTAGCCGAAGTCGCCAGACTTCGGATGGGCGATGCGGCCTTTCGACCGATTGCCATTTCATCTACCGCCCGATCTCGCGCGGAGTATCAGCGCCTTGGGCGATTGGGCCTGTGAGCCTCAACCTACGCGGCCCGGTGACACCACGCGAGCCGTCTTTTTCGCCAATGGACGCTGCCGGGGCATTACAGATACGGAACGCCGCGAGAGGTTTTGCTCATACTCGCCGAGCGGGTGTGCCGTAGCCGCTGACGGCACGCGGAGCGTGCCTGCTACTTTGGTTGCCAGACCAGGATCTCTCCCTTGCCCGGCACGCACGCATCGCCGGCGTAGTGGCGATAGGTGCCGGCCGTTGGATCGTGGGGGATCGTTATGCCCAGGCCTTGCAGCTCCTTGGCGAAGAGCCGCAAGAATGTCGGGTTGTCGTCGTAGGCGCGCGAGAACGTGGGCAGGAGCTGGAGCGGCTTCAGCGAGACGATGGTGCCGCGGAACATCCAGGCGCCAGTGCGGATTTCCGCGCCGCTCATTAGGAAGATCGTGCCGCCTTTCATTTGCAGGCCGGCGAAGTCGCGCACCGGGCCACGGACGACGATCGTGCCGCGGCGCATCCGCATGCCGACTTCCAAGCCGGCGGAGCCGCCGATGACGATCGTGCCCCCCTTCATGCCGCGGAGGCTGCCGCGGTAGGCGGCGCCGATCTGGCCGCCGGCGCTTCCACCGATTCGGATCAGGCCGGCCGTCATTTCGGCGCCGACCCAGTCCGAGGCGTTGCCGGAGACCTCGATCGTGCCCCCCTTCATGTGGGCGCCCAGGTGCATGCCGGCATTGCCGATGATGCCGATGCGGCCGCGGGTCATGCGGTGGCCGATCCACTTGACCTTGGCCGCGTCGCCGCGGATTTCCAGCTCCTCGGCGGCAGCGCCTTCGACCTCGAAGAAATCGTCCAGCCGCCGCTGCCGCTTACCGAGGAACACCGGCAGGGCACGGATTGCCTCGTGCGACAGGTCGGCCATCACATCGGGCGAGATAGCCTCGGCCTCCAGCGGCACCGAAGGCTGCTCTTTGAGGGTCAGGGTGATCACGTTCATGTTCCGGAACATGTTAGAACGGAATTTCATTCCGTTCGTTCGCGATTGGTGCTGGTGCGCTAATCCGCAGACTTGCGGCGGTTGACGGATTGTGTTTCTGACTTCGCTGCCCAACGGCCTCCGTCGACCGCGACGACTTTGTCTCCCAGATACTCGCGAAGAACCTTGTTAATCGCGTTTACACGAGGTCGGTGGCCACTATTGTGCGCGCGACACGCGTCAGCAATTTCCTTTGTCTTTAGCGGGCCTTGCTCTAACAGCACGGCTAGAACCATTTCCGCCATTCTCGGAAAGGGGCTATATGTGAGTGCCATCGCATCCACCTACGGCGTCGTCGAATAGGGACACGACCAACTGGTAAGGTAGGTGACGAACGGAATGAAAGTCCGTTCTACTTACAGGCATGGATTTCCGCTCGTTCGATCCGCTCCAGCTCCACCGGGTAATTGTCAAACGACATCGTGTAATACTGCTGAAACAGCGGCCGCAGGTAGTCTTCGATCGCGGGATCGTACGCCGGCTGCACGATGAACTCCCGACCTTCGCCCATCTGGCGGATGTCGCCTTCCTCGACGACGATCTCGCCGGATTTGATCACGTACCGCGGGTAGCGGAACATGTGGGCATCGTCCGGGTTCTCATCGTAGATCGTGATGTCGGCGTCGGCACCCAGGCCGAGGTGGCCTTTCTGCTTCAGGCCCAGCGCCCGCGCGGGTCCGGCCGAGGTGATGATGGCGATCTCGAACAGTGAATACTCGCGGTCGAGATCGGCCAGCACGATCCGCTTGAGCGCCTTGGGCGGTAGCTTGCGGACGCGCTCACGGCGGAAGTCGGCGTTCATCAAGAGGTGGATGATCTCCGGATACCGCCAGAAGCAGGCGCCGTTGGGATGGTCGGTGGTGAGGTATATCCGCCAAGGGTCATCGATCAAGAGCAGCAGCTCCAGGCCCACGGCCCACTGCACGGCGTTGACCAGGTTGCTCCCCTTGTAGGTGTAGGGGACGATGCCGCAGCCGGTTTCGTTTTCGACGTCGAGATTGCCCCACTTGCGGCCGGTGAGCTGATACAAGAGATGCTGCCAGGGGCCGTCGGCGGTGATGGTCACCGAGTTGCCGAACAGGACCGCCCCGGCGTCGGCCGTGAGATTGGG
>JBGQHD010000137.1:0-8898 GCA_041497795.1 Planctomycetia bacterium | reverse complement strand
TGCTGTGCACGCCGCTGACGCCCAAGGAGATCATCGTCGGCAAGATCGTGGGCAATCTCTATGCGGCCCGCTTCGTGCTGCTGCTGCCGCTGATCGTCTACGCGCCGGCGGTTTTCTTTTCCTTCGACTTTGTGTTCGCACTGCCGTTCATCGTCGGCACGCAGTTCATCCTCTGCGTCTTCGTCACGGTGCTGGGCGTGCTGTTCTCCTTGAAGTGCCGTAACACGCTGCGGGCGATGGCCGGCACGCTGTCGGTGACGGCCTTCCTCGGCGGCGGCTACTTCCTTTGCTGCTGCTTGCCGCTCTCCATGGGCCGATCGGCGCTGGGGAGCGAAATCGTGATGTTCACGCCCTGCATGCCGTTTCTGCTTTCGACGCCGTGCTCGTTATACGAGTACTTCCATTTGGACCGCGGTACCCACTCTCTGTACGAAGGTGAGCTGGTGGCCTACGTCTTCGGCACGTTGGGCTACGCCATCGGCGCGACGGTGCTGTTCTTCATCAGCACGGCGAACTTCGAGAAGCTGGCCGGGCGTTCGACAACGTCGGGCAGGTACTATCGCGGGATGAAGACGCCCACGGCCGCGCCCGGCGACGGGGCATGATCCGACATCGTCTCGTTCCAAGGCTCCGCCTTGGAACGCACTGCCCGTGAGGCTCCGCCTCGCAGACCCAAGAGCGGCCACGGCACGCCACGTCAATTGGTGCCGCCGGTCCCGCGAGGCAGAGCCTCGCAAGCAGCGCGCTCCCAAGCGGAGCCTGGGAGCGAGAGCGCATGTACCGCCGCCTGGGCAGACACAAACGCCTCGTGCTTCGTCGTCTCAGCCCCCTGCCGCAGCTCGGCCAGCAAATCGCCGAGCAGCTCCTTTTCGAGCCAACGGGCAAGCCAAGCCGCGCGCTGCTGGGCGTAGTGGCTTTGCAGCCGGCGGAAAAGCTGCGCGGCGGCTTGCTTGATGCCCTCGCCGGTCGTGGCCACCAGGGCTTCGCCGCCGGTGGTGATGCCGCCGGTGATGGCCGCCTCGGTGGCCACCTGGCCGACGGTGTGTCCGGCCACTTGCACGGCCGCGTCGTGAACCAAGCCGCCGGCCACCAGCCAGCCGCTGACGGCCAGCGAGACGGTGATCGCCGGCCGGGCCATCGCCGCCACGTGATCGAGCGAGCGCAGAAAGCCGACCACGCGCGGGTAGTCGCGGCCCCACTGGTCCAGCTCCGCCCGCAGATAGTTGCGGTAGTCGTCGTCGAGCGGCGGCAGCTCGGCGTGGCTGGTCTCGATCCGCCGCAGCAGGTCGGCCCGCACCTGCCCGGCCAGCAGCTTCTGCAGCCGCGGCTGTAGCGTGGCGTTGCCGAGCTGCGAGAGCCGTTCCAGCTCGGCCAGCAGCCGCTCGATGGCGGTAAAGATCGCGGCCCGCTCGTCGCGCTGAAAGGTCGCCTGCGGGTCCACGTCCGGCGGCGAGACCGCTTGCCAGGCCCTGCGGAAGGGCCAGGTGACCGCGTCGCCGAGCTGGCGATAGAAGCCGTGCACGGAGCGCGACCATTGGCTGCGGCGGTCGTCCCACCACTGGCGGATTTCATCGACGAGCATGCCCGGCGGCAGCGGCGGCCAATTCACCCGGGCCATGTCCTGGCTCGAGAGCGCGGCCGCCGCGGCGGAAAAGTCGCCGGCCGCCTGCCGGACGCGCTCGAAGTACGCCGGCGCGCCGGTCGGCCCGTCGAGCACTTTCGCCAGCGCCCCGCGCAGCGTGCGAACCTTGATCTCATCGAACCGCAGGGCCGACAGCTCATCGCGCAGCGAGGCCGGCTCACCGAGCGCGCCGCGGCCGTCGCGCCCGACGTCGAAGAACGGCAGGGTGCGCGCCTTGGCCGCCGCCCGGTCGTAGGGCACGACGTACACGAGTATGGCTTCGGCGCTGGTCTCGCCGACGAACGTCTGCAGCCACTGCGGCCAGTAAGGCCGGTCCTCGACCAGGTCGCACTGGTTGAAGAGCACGATCACCGGCTTGTCGGCCTCGGCCGCCTTGCGGAAGAACTGCTTCACGGCGGCGTCGTTGTACTTCTGCTGCGTGAGCACGGCCAACAGCACGTCGGCCGCGTGGCCGATCCGCTCGGCCCGCTCCCAATTCACCTGCGCGTCGGAGTCGATGTCCGGCGTGTCCAGCAGCAGAAGCTGGGGCGGCACGGTCTGGCTCGGCCGCCAGAGCAAGCGGTGCTCCGGGCCTTCATCCAGCGCGTCGTCGGCCGCTCGCCAAGGCCGCAGCTCGAAGCCGGGAAACAGCCGCGCGAGCGTGGCCTCGTCGGCAAATCCCTCGGGCACGAGGCAAACCGGGTGCCGCGTGCCGGCTGCCAGCGGGCTGACGGCGCTGGCCTCCTCGCCGGCCAATTGATTGAAGATCAACGACTTGCCGATATTCGTGCCGCCGACGATGGCCGCCACCAGCCAAGGCTCGCCCCGCACCTGCGGCAGCAGCTTCTGCTCCAGCAGTGCAAACCACTCCTCGCCGCGAGGCGAAGCGACGCCCAACGACTCCGCCAAGGGCAGCAACCGACCCAGCGAGTCGTGGAGCGACTTGATCTGCTGCGACCAGGCGGCGAAGTCATTCATCAGGCAGACATCAGGCAGTCCGAGAGAAGCGGCCAACGGAATTATAGGTCCGCGGCCGTCAAACGGCGAAGAGGTCTGCGGGCATGTAGGGCGGACACTCTTGTCCGCCGAGGCCTTCAGTAGCTTCGGAGGTAAACAGTGGAGTTGCCAACAGCCCGCGCACTCTACTCCACCCCCGGAATCATCCACCGCAGCCAATACGCCTGGGCCAGGACCAGCAGGCCCATCAGCACGGCCAGCACCAGGCTGTGCCAGAAGACGAACCGCAGGATTGGCCCCTCTTGGCCGTGCTGGCCGGTGGCGGCGGCGGAAACGACGATGCTTTGGGCGTCGATCATCTTGCCCATCACGCCGCCGGTGCTGTTGGCGGTGCACAGCAGGACGGTGGCCTGGAGAGTCGAAAGCGGCAACACGCCGCCCCGGACGAGCCCCTCGGCGGTGATCTTTTGCAGGCTGCCGAAGAGGGCGTTGGACGACGTGTCGGACCCGGTCAAGGCCACGCCCAGCCAGCCGAGCAGGGCCGCGAAGATCGGGTAGATCGCGCCGGTCTTGGTGAAGGCCAGCCCCAGCGTGGCGTCCATGCCGCTGTAGCGCGTGGTGAAGGCGATGGCCAGCATGCAGGCGATCGTCACCAAGGCCCACAGCATCCGCCGGCAGGTTAGCCCCAGGACCAGGAGGAACCTCCGCCAGCCGACCCGCATCCAGGCCGCCGCAAGCACGGCCGCCAGCAGAATGCCAGTGCCGGTGGCCGAGAGCCAATTGAAGTCGAAGATGGCTTCCTCGGTCTTGCGTTTCTGCACGACGGGAAGATCGCGGGCGATCTGCTCGTGCAGGCCGGGCACCTTCAGGCTGAGCGACGTGGGGGCGATCCACACGCCGGCATCGGTCGCCTTGAACGCCTCGCGATTCGCGCCTGGGTTGCCCAGCACGCCTTTGACCTGCGGCAGCCCCCAGAGGAAGACGAACACTGTCAGCAGCACCCACGGCACCCAGGCGGAGACGATTTGGCGCCTGGTGTAGGGTGACTTGGTGTAGGGCGACTCGTCACGTGGACGAGTCTCTCCGAGACTCGTCGCGTCTCGGAGAGACGCGGCCACGTGGGCCTGCTCATCGGGAAAGTGCCAAACCTGCCGCGGCCGCCAGAAGCGCAGGAAGACCGTGAGGCACAAAATCGACGCCAGGCCGCCGGCAATGTCCACGAGCGTGGGGCCGAGGTAGTTGGCCACCACGAATTGCACCGCGGCGAAGCTGATGCCGCACACGGCCAGGGCAGGCCAAACGCCCAGGGCGCCTCGCCAACCAGCCATCGTCATCACCAGCCACACCGGCACGATCACCGAGAAAAACGGCAACTGCCGGCCCGCCATCTGGCTGAGGAGCATTTCCCACTGCTCCGGCCGAACTCCGTCCGGCAACGTGACGCGGGCCAGGGTAATCATCGGCGTGCCCAGCGCGCCGAAGGCGACCGGCGCGGTGTTGGCGATCAGCGCCAGCCCGGCGGCATACAGCGGCCGAAAGCCGGCGCCCACCAGCAGCGCCGCCGAGATGGCCACCGGCGTGCCGAAGCCGGCGGCCCCTTCGATGAAGGCGCCGAAGGCGAAGGCGATCAGCAGCGCCTGAATCCGCCGATCGTCGGAGAGCGAGACGATCGAGTGCTTGACGATCTCGAACTGCCCGGTCTCGACCGTCAGCGTGTACAGGAAGATCGCCATCAGTACGATCCAGCCGATGGGAAACAGGCCGAACGCCGCGCCGTTAGCCGCCGCGGCGAGCATGGTGGCGGTCCACGACGCCAGCCGCGTGCCATAGCCGGCGTCGCCCGCGGGCAGGTAGCCGAAGACGGCGATCAACAGGGCTGCCGCCAGCCCGGCCATTGCCGCCTTGGCCGCCGAGAGGCGGCCCGTGGCGAGCAGGCCCAGCAGCAGCACGGTCGGCACGGCGGCCAGCGCCGTGGAGAGCAGCGGCGAACCAAGTGGATCGTAGACCTGGGTCCAAGCGTTCATGGCGGGGAGTGTAACAGACCCGGCCGTAGCACGGAATTCATTCCGTGCGCCGTAGCAGGCACACTCCGTGTGCCGGTCGCAATGCAGCCGTCTCGCTCCGCGAGACGAACCATCTCGCGGAGCGAGATGGCTACACTTACGGCACACGGAGTGTGCCTACTACATGGCGGGAATATCTTTGCCGCCGCGAGGGTCTATTTGGATGTTGACCCCTCATATCCATTGCGGAGCATCCCCATGTCCCAGACCGCTCTGGCCGACGCGATCGCCGTCGCGCATCTGGCGTACGTGCTCTTCATCCTGCTGGGCCTGGCGGCGATCTTGCTGGGCCTGGTCTGCCGCTGGCGGTGGGTGCGGAACTTCTATTTCCGCGCGGCCCATCTGACGGCGATCGGCATCGTCGCGGTCGAGGAGATGCTCCGCGTTCAATGTCCGCTGACGACCTGGGAGCGGGCCCTGCGCGTCGAGGCCGGTCAGACGGTGGCCGACGCGGGCTTCATGGCCCGCCTGGCCAACGCGGTGCTCTTCCGCCCGTTGGAGCCGTGGGTGTTCGTCGCGGCCCACCTGACGTTCGCGGCGCTGGTGCTCCTGACGTTCATCCTCGCGCCGCCGCGCTGGCCGTGGAAGAAGCGGCACGACGTGGGGCACGTTTCCAACGTGCCGGGCGATGCACACTAGACTAGAGAGCGCACGTTTGGAAACGTGCGCCACGCGCTAGAACTGCTGGCCGGTCTGGTACCACGACTCGTAGAAGAAGTGGTAATCGTCGTTGCTGCGGAGGTTGCCGCCGACGCGCAGCCGCCGATAGCCGCCGCGAATGTAGGCGCCCTGCGGGCGCGTGAAGATCGGCGTATAGGGCGATTGCGGCCCCACCTCCACCTCGGTGGCCGGCTGATGGCTGTAGTACGAGCGGTTGAAAATCCAGCTTTCGCCCGCCGCAGCCGGCCGGGCATCGGCGGCAACGAGGCAGGCGACGAGGAGGAGCGCCGCGGCGCGCGGGCAGACGTGACGAGACCGAGACATGGCCGTGAAACCCAGCAATCAATGATGTGCGTCAACGATGGGCGCCCGCGGAAATTGCCGTGCCGCGGGGCGTAACTCCACTATGCGCACACCGACCGGGGGATTCAACAGGCGAACGCAAAGAAGCCCGGCTTCTTGAAGAAGCCGGGCTTCTTCGGGCCACGTTCTACGGGTCGAACGGAATGACATTCCGTTCTACGACTTGGCGTCCGGCGCCTTGGCCTCGCGCTCGACCATCAGTTCGTGCGTCTCGGGGTCGTAGATATAGCGTTGCCCCGGTGGCAGGTCGGGCAGCTTCCGCATGTTGGCCCGCACGATCTTCTCCATGAACTCTTCGTGCGAGGCAGGATAGCGCCCTTCGGAGGCCCAATAGAGCTTGAGGTCGTAATCGATGAACTGCAGCACGAGCTTGTCTTGCAGCCTCCACCGCAGAGACAGCGGCGTGGCGATCGGCCCGTCGCCGTAGTCCTTGCCTTTGGTGCCGACCGTGTCCATGGTGGCCTTCACGCGCTCCATCTGCGGCGGCGCGGCATCTGATGCCGTCGCCGATTGAACCTGGCTGGCCTGCGAGTCGCCGGCGCCAGCCGGCGCGGCCCGCATAATCCAGACCACCGCCACGACGCCCGCCGTAAGGACGAGCAAACTGCCCACGATCGTCAGCCCAATCACGAGCGACGACATGCCGGGCGAAGACCCCGGCTCCGCGCTGTCGTAACCAGCACCCCGGCTGCTAGGAGCAGCCGGGGTGCTATGCGGCGGAGGGCGGAATGCCGGCGCGCTGCCTTGGGGCGCCTCGGACGGCACAGACGCCAGCCGCATCAGCTCGTCGAGGGACAGCGGCGCATGAGGAGTTCCCGGCTTCTGGCCACCGGGAACGGTGATGGCCGCCTGGCACTTGGGGCACTTGACCTGCTTGCCGGCCAGGTCGTCCTTGGCGCGGAAGCTCCCCCCGCACTGACAGGTGATGACAATGGCCATGGCGACATCTCCCGGTCAGTCGTTGAGTCCCAGCTCCCACCGCTGCATCTCGGCCAGCTTGGCCCGGTGCGTCATATTGTAGTTGAGCGGCGTCAGGGTCACAAAGCCCCGCCGCAGGGCGGTCAGGTCGGTGTCGTCATCGCCGGGCGGGGGCGGCGGGTCGTTGGTCGCCCAGTAGTAGCTGCGGCCGCGGGGGTCGATCCGCTTCTCGAAGTCCTCGCCGTAGCGGGCCACGGCCATCGGCACGATCCGCAGCCGCGGCTGGCCGACGACCGCCGCCGTCGGAACGTTGAGGTTGTAGAGCTGCGAATCGGCCCCGTCGTGGGCAGGATTGTTGTTCCGCAAGATTTGCTCGATCACCCGCCAGGCCAGGCCCGCCGCGGCGTCGAAGCGGGCGTGTTCTTCGTACTCCAGCGAGACGGCCACGCTGGTGATGCCGAAGAAGGCCCCCTCGATTGCCGCCGCCACCGTGCCGGAGTACAGCACGTTGATGCCGGCGTTCAACCCGCCGTTGATGCCGCTGACCACCAGGTCGGGCCGCCGCGGACAAAACTCAGAGACGCCCAGCTTCACGCAGTCGGCCGGGCTTCCCTCGACCGACCAGCCGCGGCGGACGTCGCCGTCGAACACCTCATGCACGACCAGCGGGCTGAGAAACGTGATCGAATGTCCCACGCCGCTCTGCTCGAAATGCGGCGCCACCAGGCACACCTCGGCGTGGCGGCGCAGCTCCCGCTCCATCGCAGCCAGGCCGGGAGCGTACGCGCCGTCGTCGTTTGTCAGCAGGATCAGCACGAGTGAACGGACTTGGATTCAGGTAGCAGGTAGGGTGGGTCGAGCGCCAGCGAGACCCACCAAAAACGCGCCGATCTGGATTCGGCGGACACCCGGCACTGCGAGCCACTATATCCCTCCCGCTCCACTCTGGGGAGAGGGCCGGGGTGAGGGGATCGAACATCCAACATCGAACATCGAAGTGCCTGCCGAAGCTGCCTTGTTCGATGTTCGATGTTGGATGTTCGGTGTTCGGTGTTCGAAGTTGGATGTTGAATGTTCGGCGACTATGCGAGTAGGGCAAGAAACCCTCGCCGCTCGCGCGGCATCACCGCCTCGGTCTCGATCTGCCGGCGTCAGTCTACCCACCGCTGTATCACGACGCGAAACCGTGTTTTCCGTGGGGCAGGCATTCTTGCCTGCCGGCAGGCACTATCAATGCCCGCGCGCCGCGGACCCAAACGCACCACCCCCATCGCCATAAACCTCTTGGCGACAATGATCTCCGCCGTCGCTGCCGCGCGCGCCTGCCTCGAAATAGTGACATAAACGGAAGACTTCGGTGACCGATACGGAACGCCGCGACGTATACAGAACACTATTCGCACCGCACAAGACCCTCGACGGAAGAAGCGGATGACGGACGGGCGGGTTCAGCGCTGCGCGAACTGCGTCCACGGCCATGATCGTTCAGTCGGCTTCCAGCCGGCTGAAGCCGACTGAACGAAGGACGGACTCGTCTCCCCTGGGGAGAGGGCGGGTGAGGCAGAGCAAGTGGCATAGCTCGACCGCGGATTGTGGCCTGGCGGATTGTCGCCTTGCGCATTATTGCCAAGGGGCACGTCCGGTTGATTGTTGACGACGGCCACGTCGGGTTTGCCATCGCCGTTGATGTCGCCGGCGGCGTGCCGCTCGAACCAGCCCGGCTCGCCCTCGCGAATGACGTGCCTGTGAAACATCCCCCGGCCGTCGTTCTCGAACCAGTACAGCGAAGAGCGTTGGCTGCCGAGGGGTTTGATCTTGTCGCGAATATCGACGCTGGTCAGGTCGAGATCGTCGTCACCGTCCAGGTCCACGGCCGCCAGGCCGTAGGCGTAGTCGTACTTGTCCGCGATCAGATGCTCTGAAAAACGAACCGTTGCGAAGCGAACCGTTGCCAAGCAAACCGTTGCCAAGTCAGTCGCCGGCGCCGTGTCTTCCGCCAGCAACGCACCAAGCAAGAGCAGCAGCCCGAGCAACACGGGCCTGAAGCCGATAACGAACCGCCTGGGACTTCGGATCATGGAACGACTCCTCAATCAAGAAACCAAAGTTCTTCCCAGCGTAGGCCAGTGCGACCCCGCCGACAATCGATCCATGCTCTGGCGTGCCGCCCGGCCGCATGCCGGCGAGGGGGGGGGGGGGGGGCCCCCCCGGGGGGGGGGAGAACCCACCGGGGGGAGGCCCCCCGCCCCCCCCCCCCCCCACTTTGTTTTTTATAAAACCGCCCCCCCCCAAAAAATAAAAAAAAAAAGGACAAGA
>JBGQHD010000136.1:0-9023 GCA_041497795.1 Planctomycetia bacterium | reverse complement strand
CGATACACTTCCCGATCCAACTTGGGCAACAATCCGTCCACGGCCTTTCTCCTTGTCTAAGATGCGATGCGAAAACCACGTTGCCCAAGTTTCGCAAACCTCGCAGCCTGGCGCCAGTCTTTTTTGCCACACACGATCCACTGCTCGCCCGCGCCGTCTCGCGGCTCGCACTGTTTGCCACAGCACGACGGCCAGGGCGAGGCCGGTAAACACCCACGAGAGATCGCGCTTCATGTCACCGCAATCGCCGCCGAGTGCACTGACCGTCCAGGCCGGGTGCAAGGCGAGCAGCCCGGCGCAAATCGCCGACCCCAGCCAACGGCGACTGGCTAGCGAAAGGCCGAGTGACATCAGCAGCAACGCACCGGCGATTCCGGCGTGCGTGTACCCGATCGCGATGTTGCGCTCGATCTCCGCAATCGCGCCGGGGCCGCTGCAAGCGAACAACCACATACACGACCTCCGCCAGGGGCACCGCTGCAAACTCCCTCCCGCGAATCCATCAGCGGGCTGACGTCGGTCGCTCGCCGGGGGTCACCGCGTTTTTCAGTGCGTCGGTTGAAGGATGTCGCGCCTGGGAATAACCTTAAGTTAACTCCCTTCGACACTTCCAGCCAGAGCCGCTTCCATGCGCATCCACCTTGGTGTGATTGTCCCCTTAGTCTTCGTCTTCGGGCTAGGCTTCTTGGCGGACGGATTGGACATCCGTCCTACGGTGCTGGGCACGGCTGCGGCCCAGGACCGCGAGGTGATTCCTCACGCCCAGGACAAGCCGCCCGGCCCGCCGCTCTCTCCCGAAGAGGCGGTCAAGAAGATGACCGTGCCCGAGGGCTTCTCCGTCGAGATCGTGGCCGCTGAGCCGCAGATCGTGAACCCCGTGGCCATGACGTTCGACGAACGCGGGCGAATCTGGATCACCGAGAGCCTGGAGTACCCGCGCCGCGATGCGGGCAAAGGCCGCGACCGCATCAAGGTGCTCGAAGACACTGACGGCGACGGCCGCGCGGACAAGATCACCGTCTTCGCCGAGGGGCTGAACATCCCCTCGGGCATCGCCGTCGGCTACGGCGGCGTGTGGGTGGCCAACTCGCCCGACATCCTCTTCCTGCAAGATACTGACGGTGACGGCCGAGCCGACAAGCAGCAAGTCATCGTCACCGGCTTTGGCCGCGAAGACACGCACGAGCTGCCCAACTCGCTCACCTGGGGGCCCGACGGCTGGCTGTATGGCCTCAACGGCGTCTTCAACCACAGCCACGTGCACTACGGCAAGGACAACCCGAACCTCAAAGAGGTCGGCGACAAGCACCCCGGCTGGAAGTTCACCTGTGCGATGTTCCGCATTCACCCGCGCACGCTCAAGTTCGAAATCTTCGCCGAGGGCACGAGCAACCCCTGGGGCATCGCCTTCAACGAAGACGGCGAGGCGTTCATCAGCGCTTGCGTGATCGACCACCTCTGGCACATCACCGAGACGGGCTACTACCACCGCCAGGGCGGGCCGTATCCGCCGCACACCTGGAAGATCGACTCCATCGTCAAGCACAAGCACCAGAAGGCCGCCTACTGCGGCATCACCTGGTTCGACAGCGACGCCTATCCGGAGAAGTACCGCGGCCTGCTGTACATGGGCAACGTCCACGGTGGCTGCATCAACGTCGATCGGCTGAAGCACGACGGCAGCACGTACGCGGCCACGCCGGAGCCGGATTTCCTCACGGCCAACGACGCCTGGTTCATGCCCGTGGTGCAGAAGACCGGCCCCGACGGCTGCCTGTACGTCGTCGATTGGTACGACCGTTACCACTGCTACCAGGACGCCAACCGCGACCCGGCCGGCATCGACCGGCTGAAGGGGCGGATCTATCGGGTGCGATACAAGGGCACGCCGCGGGCTAAGCCGTTTGATTTGAAGAAGGAGAGTGATGAGCAGCTCATCGAGCGGCTCGGCAGTCCGAACGTCTATGACCGCGACATTGCGCAGCGGCTCTTGTCCGAGCGCAACACGCGCGGGGTGCGGCAAAAGCTCGAGGCCCTGCTGAAAGACGAAAAGGCGCCCCGCACGAAGCGCATGCATGCTCTGTGGGCCCGCGTGGCCTGTGGCGGCATCGAGCAATCGTGGCACGAGGACGGAGCGTTTCTGGATTATCTCGTCCGCCACAAGGACACGACGTACAAGGCCTGGGGCATCCGAGCGGCCGGGCTGTATCCGAACGTGGACGGTATTATCTTTCGGTTGATCGCCATCGCTTGCGTCAAGGAAGATCGCCCGTCGCCGGAAGTCGTGTTGCGGGCGGCGATCTTCTTCGGCCACAACAGCGTGGGCGGCGGCCCGGGCCGGGCCAGCCTCGACGGTCTGCTGGGGGCGCTGGAAGCCTGCGGCGAGGACAAGCTCATTCCGCGCATCGTTTGGCAGAATCTTCACCCGCACTTGGAACCCGCGCACAAGGCCAACGAGCTGATCAAGACCATTGCCTGGTTCGACGCGCCGCTGTCGCCGGGCGTGAAGGCGATCCTGCCGCACCTCATCGACCGCCTGCTGGCGCGGCGTGACGGCGACCCAGCGCCCCTCGTGGCGCTGTTTGACCTCTTGAGCAAAGGCAAGACGCAGAGTCCAGATCATGCGCGGGCCTTTTTGGCCAAGCTGGCCGAGGTCGTCCAGACCGGTCAGTGGCGCGACGAGCGGCTGGTAGTGTTGCGCAAGGCGCTTGAGCCGGCCCTCGAGACAGTGCTCAAACAGTCGCCTCCGGGGCCGCTGTTCCTGGATGCGGCCTTTCTGGCAGTAACCTGGAAAAACAAGGCCGCGACAGACGCCGTTCGCGAAGTGTTCGCTTCGCTTGGTAAGAAGCATCCCACCGACCTGCGGCTGAAGGCCCTGGGCGCCCTGATTGCCGCCGACGCCGACTTCCTCGAGCACGACGTCGATGAGGCCCTCTCCGACGACAAGGCCGGCGAGGAGTTCCGCGGCCAACTGCTGGGTGCGATGGGGCGCATCAATAAGCCGTTCGTCGCGCACACCGTGCTGACGCGGTACGAGCTGCTCGAGCCGGCCAACAAGCCCAAGGCGATCGAACTGCTCACGCAGCGCCCGATGTGGGCCAAACGGCTGCTCGAGGAGATCAAGAGCAAGCACATTCCGGTCGATGCCCTCAACGTCAACCAGGTCCGCCGCCTGCTGACCAGCAGCGACAAGGAACTGGTTGCTCTGGTGACCAAGACCTGGGGCACCGTCCGCACCGACCGCGATCCGGGCCGAGAGCTGTTCGTCGATCGCATGCGGTACTTCATCCGCCACAACCCCGGCGACGCCACCCGCGGGCTGGCCGTCTACGGCAAAGTCTGCGGCCAGTGCCACAAGCTGCACGGGCAAGGGCAGGACGTCGGCCCGGACATCACGCTCAACGGCCGCAACTCGTTCGAGCAGTTGCTCTCCAACGTCTTCGACCCCAGCCTGGTGATCGGCGCCGACTACCAGGCCCGCAGCTTGCTCACGGCCGACGGCCGCACGCTGACCGGGCTCTTGGTCGAAGACAGCCCGCAGCGCGTGGTGCTCAAGACCCAGGGCGGCAAGCTGGAAACGGTCGCCCGTGGCGACATCGAGCAGTTCGCCGTCAGCAAGCTCTCGATGATGCCCGAGGGCGTGGAGAAGCAGCTCACGCCGGAGGAGATGGCCGATCTGTTCGCGCTCTTGACGCTCGATAAGCCACCCAGCGACCGCTCGGCCAAACGGCTGTCCGGCACCTACGACGTGCAGCCGCAGGAAACGACCGACGCGGCGAAGTTCGACCGCCTGCTGGCCGAGGTCGCCCCCGGCTTTTCGACCAAAGCCAGCGGTGAAGGCGGTTTGGCGCTCGTCAGCGAGTTCCGCGGCCGCAAGATCGCGGTCCGCACGCACCCGGTCAACCGTCAGACGCCGTGCGTCCTCCGCTCACAGGTGCAAGTGCCCAAGACCGCCAAGCCGCGGCTATTGATCTCGGTCGCCCACGACCCGCGCGGCGACTGGCAGCTCGTGGTCAAAGCCGATGGCCAGAAGCTGCACGAAACCGACATTGGCCCCAAGACGACGAAGAACGGCTGGGCCGACATCGAGATCGACCTCAGCGGCCTGGCCGGCAAGAGCGTGCTGCTGGAGCTAGAGAACCGCGCGACCGGGTGGGAGCGGGAACACGCCTATTGGGGGCGCGTCGAGGTGGACTAGGCGGCGAAGACCAGTCGATGCTTCTATTGTTTGCATCGTTACACGATAATTCTATAATGGATCATCGTAGCTTGGTGCGTTCAAAGGTTTCTCCTGGGCAAAAGGGAACCGCATGGCAATCCGCAGGCAGCCCACGGGTCAGCAGATTCCCCGCAGCGTGACGCAGAGCCTGCTCAAACAGGGCGCTCGCGGTGTCAGAAAGGTCGTCGTGGTGTACCGGAACGGCGTGCCCAGCAAGGTCATGGGCTATGAGGAGTATCAGAGAATGGTGGACCTTCCGAAAGCTGTAAAGCCCTGGAAGCATCGCCGGGATCGTCCCGCCGGGCCTGATCCTCTGGGCGCCGTTGACGGCAAGGTCCTTGCGCCCCTAACCCGCGAGAGCATCTACGAGTAGCCTACCCGCTATGCCACTCACGTTGCTGGACACGAACGTGCTGGTGCATGCCACCTATCGCGGCGCATCACATCATGCCGCGGCGGCGGACTTGCTCGACCGTGCACTGCGCAAAGGGGGTTATTGCATTGCTCCCCAGGTTTTGGTCGAGTTCGCAGCGGTCGTGACGCGCCGACGTTTTGTGGACCCGCCGCTGCCTGCTGCCGACGTTCTTCGAATTGGGGAGCAGCTCTATAGCTCCCGTAGGCTCAAAAAAGTGTATCCGAGCCGGGGAACCGTGATTCGAGCGATCCGAGAAGGCGCGAGCTCGGGTATTACCGGCGCGGCTTGGTACGATCTCTACCTGGCCGTGACGATGCGAGACGCGGGAGTCCACTTGATCGTTACAGAGAACATTGATGATTTCCGCCGATTCGGCTTTGTCACGCCGATCGCCATCAAGGACGCTCTTTTAGGAAGGTGAATCTCTCCCGTCATGAAGCCGGGCGCAATCGCCATGAACTTCGTCATGGTACAGAATTTCCGCCTGCACCGCCGAACAATCGCGACGACAACAGCTGCCACAGCCGCGCGGCGCAGCCGGAGATGGCCGTGCTCAGCCAACTGGCCGGCGGCCCGCTGCGGCAGCGGGCTGCCAAGTCTTCCAGCGGCCGGAGCTTGGTCCAGTGGATGCCCCAGCATTGCCGTTGCCGCCGACCGACAGGCACCGGGTTGAGTTGCCCGTCGTGCACGAGTCCTTCCCGGTCGATCCAGCCGCTGAGCGTGTAGCGATACGGGCTGCCGTGCAAGAGCACATAGTAGGCGGCGTCAATGTACTCGGGCCGCATGTCGCCGGGTGTGCAACGTGGCGGGCGGACCAGCAGAAAGCCGCGGTGCTCGTCGTGGTAGCGAGTTTGCTTCACCTCGACCGGCTTGTCCAAGCCGGTCCAGCGTCCCACGAGATCGCGTCCGCGGTTACCCTTTCCGCGCTCGGCCGCTTTTCGCCAGCTTTCAAAGTGTCCGGGACAAAGGATCGCGCAGGCTGCCAGTTCCGCGGCCAGCCCGTCCAGGTCAATGTCCTCGTCCGACTGCCGCCGCGACTGTTTGCGCGTGCCCAGCCTGCCGGTCCGCAGCAGGTGCCGTTTGTATTGGACTTGCCGGTCGATCCAATCTCGGCAGCCGGAAACGTCCACTTCGCAAACGTACCGGCCGCAGCACGGGCACGTCAGGAAGCCGCGAGCCCCGCTCGAATCTCCCAGCGTTACCGCATCCGCAAGGTCGCAGTGGGAAAAGGCAATACGCATAGTGTCGAGATTACGACTTTTGCCGCCCGTTGCAAGCTTTGGCGTGCGGCGGCTTGATGCTTGTTTCCGCGGCGAGGAGGACGAGGGCGAAAACGCCGAGGGCCAGCATGAAGAGCAAGTACGGGGCTTGCCTGTCAGGCCGCTCCATACCCGACTACGTCAAGCGAGCACCTGGTGGGCCGGCGGCCGTTACGCGGCCTTGTCCCACCCTACGATCTTGGTACGAGCAAGCTATGCCGTCCGCCCGAAGCACAGCAGGCACATGTCATCCGATTGCCGGTACCCGTTGGCGTGCTGTTTGACGTCGGAGAGAATGCGCTGCCCCAGCTCGGTCACGCTTTTGGCCGGCGCGGCCACCTGTTGGACAAGCCGCTCCATGCCGTACAGCTCGCGCTTGACGTTTTCCGCTTCGCTGAAGCCGTCGGTGAAGGCCGTCAGGGTTTCGCCCGGCTGCAAGGTGAAGCGGAACTCCTCGTACTCCCAGTCGGGATCGACCCCCAGCGGCACGCCGCTGATGTGCTCGGCCACGGCCGCCACCGTGCCATCGCAGCGGCGGAGGAGCGGGGCCATGTGCCCGGCGTTCACCAGCACCACTTCGTGCCTCTTATAATCGACCACGGCCATCACGAAGGTCACGAACCGCTCGCTCCAGCCGTAGCTGGCGAAGGCCTTGGAGAGGCCGATCACCGCCTCGCCCGGCTGGCTGCTGCTGACGAGTTGGTAGCGGGCCTCGGAGGTCACCTTGGCCATCAGCAGGGCGGCGGAGACCCCCTTGCCCGACACGTCGGCCACGATCACCGCCAGGCGGTTGCCGGGCAGCAGGACGTAGTCGAAGAAGTCGCCGCCGACCTGGCTGGCCGGCTCGTAGAAGTGGAAGAACTCGTAGCCGGCGATGCTGGGCGTCTCTCGCGGCAAAAAGCCCTGCTGCACCTGCCGGGCCAGCGACAGGTCGCGCTTCAGCGATTCCTGCCAGATGGCCTGCTGGTGCAACTGGGCGTTCTCGATCGAGAAGGCTGCCTGTGAGGCGACGCTCACCAACACCTCCAGGTCGTCTTCCTGGAAGCGGCTGCGTTGATCGAGCGTGTCGATCTGCAGGATGCCGAACGAGCTGCCCTCGCTGTTGATCAGCGGCACGCACATCATCGAGCGGATGCGGAAGTCGGCGATGCTCTCGCTCATGGTGAACCGCGCGTCGCTGGCGGCGTCGGCCGAGAGGATGGCTTCCTTGGACTCCATCACCTGGTTGACCACCGTGCGGCTGACGCGGACCGTGTCGTCCTGGTCGTGACGGCGGTACTTGACCGCCTTGGGGATCAGCGGGCTAGAGGGCGTATCCCGCAGGATGATGAACCCCCGGTCGGCCTGGGGAAACACGCGGAACAGGCTGTCGAGGATCTTCTGCAGCACCTGGTCTTCGCCCAGCGAGCTGGCCAGGCTCTTGGAGATTTCGATCAGGGCCTTGAGCTTGGCCTCGGGATTGACCGAGACGCGCAGCGTGGCGTTCGTGCCGGCGTCGATCTTGCTCATGATCGTGGAGGAGGGGGTCTCGGCCCTTTCCTCGTCGATCAGCTCGGCCCACGAGCTGCCGGAAGCCGTGCCCGGCCGGCCGCCCACGCCGGCCGCCTGCGGGGCCGTGGCATGGAAGCGAAACACCGCGTCGCCGACCTTGAGCTCATCGTTCTCCGCGAGCTTGCGCCGGCCCTCGATGCGTTGTCCGTTGAGGAAACTGCCGTTGCGAGCGCCCAAGTCCTCGGCGAAATACTCTTCTCCCACCCGCAATATCTGCAGGTGCTGCCGGCTGATCGAGCCCATCTCGAGCACGATATCGCAGCTCGGCAGTCGGCCGATGACGGTGCGCTCTTTCTCCAGCGGCAAGAGCTGCCCCGGAGTGGGACCGGCGGTGACGCGAAGCACGGCCATGGCGGCATCCTGCGTGCGTGGGAATGTTGACGACGGAACGAGGCGCCTAGAGGAAGAGGCCTCTCGCGCCGCGCCGCACCAAACCCCGTGGATGGAACACCATGATTCTACGTAGGCCGGAAAGACCGCGTCAACCGAGGCGCGAAGTAGCAGGCACACTCCGTGTGCCGTGAGCGTGGAACGGAATTCATTCCGTCCGCGGTTGCACGTTCGCTGGCGGGACTGCGAACGGATTGAATTCCGTTCTACGGCACACGGAGTGTGCCTACTACTGAACTTAGGCGAGGATTTCGTCGATCGCGCTGCGGGCCGGGTCGGCGATCGGCGTGGGCCGCTCGTTGACGGTAAACGTGCCGCTGGACTTGACCCCGACGGCCCGCAGGTAGGTGTGGAACAGGTGGCCGTGGTCCACTTCGCGGTCGGTGACCGCTGTGCCGTTGGCGTTGGTCTTGCCGACGACGGCGCCCTGCTTGAGCCCGCAGCCGGCCAGGGCCACGCTCCAGGCGGTGCCCCAGTGGTCGCGGCCGAAGAGATGGTTGATCTGCGGCGTGCGGCCGAACTCCGCCATCACGACGACCAGCGTCTTCTCCAAGAGACCCCGCTGCGACAGGTCGTCCAGCAAGTAGGCGAACGTGGGGTCGAACTCGCCAAGCTGTTCCAGGTGGAAGTTGAAGTTCTCGTTGTGCGTGTCGTAGTTCGAGTGCGTGACTTCGACGAAGGTCACGCCGTTCTCGATCAGCCGCCGGGCCAGCAGGCAGTGCTTGCCGAAATCGTGCTTGCCGTAACGTTCCAGCTCGCGCGGCGGCTCTTTGGACAGGTCGAAGACTTCGCGGCGCTCCATCAGTTGCAGGGCTTGCTCGTAGCTCGTGGTGTAGGCTTCCGTCTCGGCCGTGCGGCGGCGGCTGGCGAAGCGGTCGTTCAACCGGCGGCGGAAATCGTTGCGCCGCTCGTCGGCCGCCGTGGTGACCTCCGCGGGCCGCAGCGTGTTCTGCGGCGGCTGGCCGTTGCCCAGGGCGACGCTGGCATAGCGCGGGCCAAGATAGGCCGCGTCGCCACTGTTGACCGAGCCGCCCCCGCCGGTGATCCGCACGAAGCCGGGCAGCGGATTGTCGGCCGCCGTCAGGCACTTGGCCGCCACCGCCCCCAGGTGGGGATGCTGGACACCGGGCAATTGCCTGCGGCCGTGCTCCATCGCGTAGTGCCCCTTGCCGTGGTCGTTCTCCTTGGT
>JBGQHD010000135.1:0-9072 GCA_041497795.1 Planctomycetia bacterium | reverse complement strand
CCACCAGCGCCGGATCGACCTGCCGGCGGACCGTTTCGCCGTAAGAGTAGGCGGCTTTCTCGCGGGGCACGATGCGGGCTTCCTTCGGCTCGCGCCAGGTCTGGCTGCGGAGGGCCAGCACGTCCTCCGGCCGAGTCCCGACGCCGTGCAAGTCGGTCGAGGTGAAGAACTGCGGCGCGTCGGCCTTCGGCGCCGGCTCGTTCGGCTTGGGCGGCGAGCTTTGATACGCGGTCTCGCCAAAGGCGAAGTAATACGGCGAAGCCCCGACCGGTAGCCGCAGTTGGAACGTCCCCTCGTACTGCCGATCGCGGTCGTTGAAGTAATAGCAATCCAGCAGCACGCGTGCCCGAAAGCCGTCGATCCGCACGTCGGCCTGCAGGCCCTTGAGCGGCAGCTCTTCTTTCTCGCCGATGGAGAGGCGCGAGGTGTTGGGGGTTAGTTGGGAGCGCTTCCAGGTTGAGACTTTGGCGGGCGGAGTCTTGCCCGTTTTCTCGCCGGCGGCGTCACGACCGGGTGCGGAGGACGGGTCCGCTGCCGACGGCAATTGACTGGCAATCGTGTTGAAGGAGCTGTGGGCGGTTGATCCAGGCCCGACCGCGCCGCCGATTCCGCCGACGCGGCGCTCCCCGGACATAATACGAGGAGCTCTGTCGTCGAAGGGGACGCTCGCTTCGTCCACCACCTCCGGCGTCAGGCCCTGCGGTCGGCGTCCTTCGTCGAGCTTCGCTGGCTCCTCACCAGGACTTTGCGTCTTCCCGTCCCCACCAGCCACTTCGCGCGGCCCTTCTTGGCCGCAGCTTGCCAGCACGACACACACGGACAACGCCAGCAGATGAGTGATGCATCGCATGAGAGGTCCTCGCGATAGACGTGGAGAGGTGTCAGCTCCGCAGCCGACGGGACGTCCGTCGCGGCATCAGGGCTGTCCTTTAGACGCACGTAGCGCCCTTGTTATTCCCGAATCGCGAGAAAATGTCGAGCCGGCCCGCGACACTAACCCGACGCGCAAGCGAGGGAGCAGCTCAATGGCCGTCGAGTCGCGCGTGCCACTCCCTCGCTTGCGCGTCGGGTTAGTGTAACATTCGCTCGGAGACGCTGGCCGCGTTACCGCTCGCCCGCCACGTCATACGCCGTCAGCCGGCCGAGGTTGCGGATGTTGAGCCGGGAGGGATGGTGGCCGTCTTCCTTGACGAGCAGCAGGCGGGCCGGCGGGTCTACGTCGCAGAAGCTGGCCGAGAAGGCGATCCAGGACGCTCGTGACAGGCGGCCGCGGAAATCGAAACGGCCGAGCATGCTTCTCGAAGAGCCGAAGAGGTCGCCCGAGTGCGAGCGCTCATGGCCGAGTACGAAGCCGCCTTTCAGGCTGCGACGCGCGGCCGTCTGTCGATAGAGTCGGCGGAGAAATCGGCCCTTCGATCGCTTTTTCGTGTCCGCTGATTCGACGGTTTAACGACTGTCCCTTGAGACGGCCTGACCATCCTCCTGATCGTCAAGATGTCCTGCGCCGGACTCATTTCGTGCTCAACGGATTCCGTAAGCCATCAGACTCGAAGGAGCAACCGTGATCACCGTCCGCTTCACCTATCTCACCGGCCTGAAAAGGCGCATCTTTCGCAATGCCCGTTTGGCCGGCAGTTGGAACGCCTGGGCCGAGCTGGCGATGGACGAGATCGCGGCCGAAGAGGGCTGCCCGGCCTTTACGGCAGTCGTAACGTTCGACGATTCCCAGGCCGGCCAGAAGTTCCGCTGGGGCGTACGGCTCGATGGCCCGCCGGGGGCGAACGCCTGGGCGATCAACCTGGAAGTGCCGGATGCGGACTCGCAGGAGCGGTATCGCGAGTTCGAGCTGCCCGCGGCGGGCGCGTCGCGCGAGGAGCGCTATCACTTCACCTACGGCCGCCGCCTGGGCGCTCAGAAGGTCTATGCCGGCGCTTCAGCGGCTCCCGACCTGCGATTTGCCGTCTGGGCGCCCCATGCGAAGAAGGTGGATGTCGTCTTCGGCAAGCGCAATCGGGGCTACGTCGCCGACAACGGTGATGGCATGGACTCCACTTTGCCCGTGGTGCCTCTGGCGATCGGAGCGGCAGGGATTTGGCAAAACGCTCCGATTCACGACTTCGCGCGGTTTGTCGGCGCTCCGTACATGTTTCGTATCCAGAATGCGCAAGGGAAGACCGTCTACCGCAGCGACATCCACTCGCGATGGCAAATCGGCCGGGGTCATCAAGACCCCGCCAAGGGGGGCTGGGACGGCGATCCCAAGACCCTCGACGGCACCGTGAGCTGCAGCGTGGTGATCGACCAGGACGTGGTGCGGAAAGAGTTCGAGCCTTCGACCGCTCCGCCAAAGCTCGTCAGCGACGACGACTTCTGGGCCACGGAGTTCACTCCCGGCCTGCCGGTGCCGACGAGGATCGAAGATCTGGTGATCTACGAGCTGCACATCGGCTCGCTGGGTTTCGCGGACGCTGGCCCCGGGACGCTCGCGGCCGCGATGGACCTGCTCGATTACCTCAGCGACCTGGGCGTCAACGCCGTCGAGTTGCTGCCGATCTCGGAGTTCTCCGGCGACCTGAGCTGGGGCTACGGCGACACGCACCACTTCGTGATCGAGTCGAGCGCCGGCGGACGCGACAAATACAAGCACTTCATCCGCGAGTGCCATCGCCGCGGCATCGCCGTGATCCAGGACGTGGTCTACAACCACTACGATCAGAACGCCGAGCGGGCCGAGTGGGAATACGACTCGACGCTGCCCGAGCAGAACATCTACTACTGGTACGAAGGCCAGAGCGCCGACTACGCCAACCCCAACGGCGGCTTCCTGAACAACGGCTCCACGGGCTACACGCCGCGATTCTGGGAAGAGCCGGTGCGGCAGCTCTTCATCAGCAGTGCCGCCGAGTTCGTGGAAGAGTTTCACGTAGACGGGCTGCGCGTGGACCTGACGCAAGCCATTCATCGGGACAACAGCCTGAACGCCAATGGCTGGGGCATCCGCGGCGCGAACCTCTTCGGCCAGAAGTTCCTCCGCGACTGGAGCCGCACGCTGCGGCTGATCCGTCCCTCGGTGATGCTGATCGCCGAAGACCATACCGGCTGGGACATGGTGACCAAGATGCCCAGCGTCGGCGGATTAGGGTTCGACTCGACCTGGTTTGCCGAGTTCTATCATCACCTGATCGGCGACTCGGACATGGGCGGCGGGGCGGCACGGCTGCTTCGCGAGGCCGGCTTCGGGCACGACGGGCCGCTGGCCCTGGAGCAGTTCGCCGGGCGGCTGTGGAACACGCAGTTCAGCAAGGTGGCCTACCACGAATCGCACGACGAAGCCGGCAATGCCGGCGGCAGCCTCCGCACCAGCAAAGTCGCCGTCAATAACGCCGTGCTGTTTGGGGCCGCTCGCGACTACGCCGAAGCCCGTTGCCGCGTGGCGTTCGGCCTGTCGATCCTGTCAGCGGCTACGCCGATGTTCTTCATGGGCGAAGAGATCGTCGCCCAGAAGCTCTACAAGCACGACAACATCAGCCAAAGCAAGGAGGACTTGCACGGCGAGCGAGCCGGCGCTGGGGCGAAGATGTTTCGCTTCTATCAAGACCTGATCCGGCTGCGGCGGGCCAATCCGGCCGCCCGCTCGACGCACCTGGACGTCGTCCACGTCTTCGGCCCGACGCGGGTGATCGCCTTCACGCGGCGGAAGGGCGGTCACGAGCTGCTCGTGGTCGCCAGTCTTAGCAACCATCCGTTTGGCGATGGCTACGTCATCCAAACCCAGGGCGACCGCTTGCCCTCGGGCTTGTGGCAAGAGACGTTCAACAGCGACGCGGCGATCTACGGCGGCAACAACGTGGGGAACTACGGCACGGCCATTCCCTGCCAGGACGGGCGCATCCAACTGAGGATTCCCGCCAACGGGTTCTTGGTGTTGCAGAGACGATAGCACGTGGACGAGTCTCTCCGAGACTCGAATTCGCGTCTCGGAAAGACGTGGCCACGTCCATCCACTTCGCCTTCTTCGCCCACGGCATGCTCCAGAAGGGTTCGCTTTTTCCAGCGGGAACTGGAAGGCGTCGGCGACCCTGGTCATGTAGTGGCAGCGCGAGGCCCAGAAGATGACGTGCCAGGCGCGCTCCCGACCGTAGTGCTGTTCCAGACTATCCACCCAGACCGCTCGCGTCGCGTAGATTCACCCCCATCGCCCTGAGGATGCGGGCGCGCGTCGTCAGGCAAGCGGCGGAGTCCGGGTCGCGCGGACGGTTGAGTGTAACAGGAACGATGAGCTGAATCGTGGAAGGTCGGCGGCTGAGCACCACGACGCGGTCAGCCAACTGAATGGCTTCGTCGATCTCGTGTGTCACGAACAAGACCGTCTTACGCTCTTGCTCCCAAATCCGCAGAAGGTCGGCCCGCATCTTGAGGCGCGTAAAAAAATCGAGCGCCCCGAACGGCTCATCCATGTAAATGATCTCCGGGTCCGCCGCCAGCGCCCGGGCGATCTCGACGCGCTGCCGCATCCCTCCCGACAGCTCGCGTGGATAAGATCCCTCAAAGCCGCTCAAGCCGACCATGTCGATATAGCGTGCCACGATCCGTTCGCGCTCGGCACTGCTCTTGCGGGCAAGGCCGAACCCCACGTTGCCTTGAACCGTCAGCCAGGGAAACGTGCCCCCTTCTTGGAAGATGAAGATTCGCCGCGGGTCGGGTGCCTGAACCCTCTCGCCCTCGACCAGCACCTCTCCCTGCGTGGCGGCTAGAAAGCCGGCGATGATATTCAGCAGCGTGGTTTTACCGCACCCCGAGGGGCCGACGAAGCAAACGAATTCGCCGCGCTGGACCTTCACGTTGATCCGTTCCAAGACGTGGATTCCCTCTCCGCCGGGTGGACCGGGGAACGTCATCCATAAATCCCGGACCGAGACAGCCGCTGGGCCTGATTGGTTGGGCGGCGCCTCGCCCTGCGGCTGATCACTCATGGCGGATTCCATAGGCCCATTTCACCGCCTGGAAGCGTTCTGCCTGCCGCATCAAGAGGTCCAGCAGAGAGCCGATGATCCCTATCAGGACCATGCCCGCCACCACCAAGTCATAACGTTTGCCGGCGTTGCGCGCGTCGATGATCAGGTAGCCCAGGCCGGAGTTGACGGCGATCATCTCGGCCGCGACGACTACCAGCCAGGCGACGCCGAGGGCGATCCGCAGGCCGGTGAGGATCTGCGGCAGCGTCGCCGGCAAGATGACCTTGCGGAACAACTGCGGCCCGGTCAGGCCGAAGTTCTGCGCCGCCCGTAAATGGACTGACTGCACGCCTTTGACGGCCGCCATCGTCGAAACCGTAATGGGAAAGACGCTGGCGAGGAAGATCAGAAACACGGGCGCGGCGTCGGACACGCCGAACCACAGGATCGCCACCGGAATCCAGGCGATGGGCGAGATGGGTCGAAACGCCTGGATCAACGGGTTAAACGCGTCTTGGGCTCGCCGGAACCAGCCCAGCATCAGGCCAAAGGGCACGCCCACCAGCACGGCCAGCGAGAAGCCCCAAGTGACACGGAATAGCGAGGCCACGATGTATTTGAACAGCAGCCCTTGCCGCGCCAGCTCGACGATGCCCAAGGCCACGTCGAACGGCTTAGGAAACAACGTGCTGCCGGCGAGCCGCACCGCCAGGTCCCAAATCAGCAGGAAGGCCGCACCGACCACCAGCGGCAAGACCACGGCGTCGGACGTCAGCGATAGCGGCCGGTGGGCGACATGGGCAGGGCTAGGGCCGCTGTTCCGGGGGCTGGGCGAGGGCCGCAGAGCGGCGGCGGCGTCAAACGAACTCATCAAGGAGCCTCCCATACATAAGGTTCGATCGCGTCCTCGTCCTCGACGAACGACGGATCGGCATAGTCTTCGAAGTGTGCCGTGCCCTTGAGGATGCCCGACTCCACTCCCAGCGCTTCGATCTCCTCAAAATCCTTGCGGAGGACTCGCAGGTTGGTGTACTTCACTCGGTCGGGCGGCTTGCTCAGGACGAACCGCAAGAGGTCTGGATGCTGATGATAATAGCGCTTGCCGGCGAACTCGGCCGCTTGCATGCGGTGGTCCATCCGCTGGTCGAGCCACTTGCCGCTGCGGGCAATGCCGATGACCAACCGTTGGACCTGGTCCCGGTGGTCCCGGATGAAATCCTCATGGACCGCCAGGACGCAGGAGATGAACTCAGGCCAGACGTCCTTGGTGAGAAAGAGCACTCGGCCGTAGCCGTCCATCTCCGCCTGGGCCATGAACGGCTCGCCCGAGATCACGGCATCCACGGAACGCACGAGCAGGGCGGTAGGCATGTCGGGGGGCGGCATTTCCAGGAGGGTCACCTCGTTGAAGCGGATGCCCCGCTGCTTGAGGGCACGGAAGATAATGAGCCGCTGGTTGGAGAAGCGGTTGGGGATCGCGATCTTCTTGCCGCGCAGGTCCTCGATGCGGTGGATGCTCGAATCCTTGTGGACCATCATGGCGGTGCCATCGCGATGCCCGAGGTAAACGATCTTGATCGGCACGCCTTGTTCGCGCAAGACCATGGCCATCGGCGCCAGGATGAAGGTCGCCGGCAGGTCACCCGCCAGAAATGTCTCCTTCAACTCCGGCCAACTATTGAACCGCACCGGTTCAAACATCCCGTCTCCCCTCATGTTCTCGTTGATGAAGTGGGTGACGGGACAAGTCAGGTGTCACGTGACCGGCAGGAAGCCGACGGGGAAGTGGGGACCGGTGTTGGCCTCCGGCCCGGCCGAATCGAAGATCTGCCAGTTCAACCACATGTGGAGGATGCTCACCACCACAATCCACGCCAGTGCGACGAGCAACACCCAACGCTTCGGAGTCATCACCTATTCTCTTGTGGACAACGATGAATTATGAACGACGAGCGTTCGGCTACGGTCGCTTCGACGCGGCGCCAAAAGTACTTGGGCCAGGCTGGACCGGCCATGGTGACAGAGATCGGCCGGTCCACGCCTGACCCGTGGACACTCTATTTCTTGGCGGCGAGGATCGTCTCCTGGTTGCTGAGGATCCTCTCCTGATTGGCCAGGATGCGTTGCTCTTGATTGGCGATGATCCCCGCCTGGTTCTCGAGGATCTTGCCCTGGTTGGCCATGATGCCTTCCTGGTTGGCCATGATGCTCGCCTGGTGGGCGAGCACCTTGTCGAGCTTTCCTTGGTTGCCTTGGATGCGTTCTTGGTTGCCGAGGAGCGCCTCCTGGTTCGCCAGGATGGCCGCCTGATTCGCTACGACTTTGTCCAGCTTGGCTTGGTTGGCCTCGATACGTCCTTGGTTCGCCAGAAGTCTCTCCTGGTTGCCGAGGATCGTCTGCTGATTGGCCACCACTTCGTCCTTCGCCATGGTCGCGACTCCTTGTAGCTAAAAAACCTGGGGAACTGATCTTGCTACCACAGCTACGGTCCGAATACCGCGCTGCGCACGCGTGCGCCTCTCTCGCGCCCCCGACAATCCCATCAATGAAAAACCCCCGTGTGCGAGCTTCCTCGCACCCCAGGGGCTTGTCATAACCGCCTGACTTCCAGCACCGACCTTCGTCACGCGCTAGAAGGATGTACGCAGTCATCGTGCGCAGCAATGCCCGTCTACGTGGGTGATATGTTTTGCCGGCCGCACGGCACCGCGCAAAGAAAAGCCCCTCACGCACGAAGTGCGTCAGGGGCTGGTCATCACCACCTGAATCGTCCGCCGCTCTCGTAACGGCGATACTCAATCTAATCCATCCGCCGGGGGCGTCAAGCGTCCCGCGCGCGTTTAGAGCGTTTCGCGCCTTTCATCCTAGCTTGGTCATGTCTTGGATTACTTGCTCTTCTTCGCTCCCGGCATGCTCCAGAACGGGTTTTCCTTCTCCAGCGGCAACTGGAAGGCGTCGGCGACGCTGGTCATGTAGTGGCAGCGAGACGCCCAGAAGATCACCTGCCAGGCGCCGGCAGGGCCGTAGTGCCGCTCCAGCTCGCGGACGTCGGCATCGGTGATCGAGGCGGGATCGGTGGCCTGCTTGCGGGTGAAGGTCAGTGCCGCCCGCTCGGCGGCGGGGAAGTCGGACCAGTCGCCGGCCAGGCGGCGGGTCGTGTCGTTGATTTCCTCCTGCTTCAGCCCCGCGACCGCGAGGCACATTTCGGTGTGGCCCATTCAATAGAAGCATTGCAGCGACTCGGTGACGACCCAGAACATCGACTGCTGGAAGAGCGGATCGAGCGACGATTCCTGCCGGTACGCGCCGACGGTGGCGAACCAGGCGTCGGTCAGCTCCGGTTGATAGCCGTAGCAAACCCGGCTCCAGAGGATGTCCGACTGCCACACGCCGGGGTGATCCTTGCCGATCCGCTTGAGCACCTCGTCACGCGAAGGGACGCGAATCCGGCCGGCCCGGGCACGCTGCCTGTCCAGGCTCTCCTGGAACGCGAGCCATTGCTCGGCCGCCTTCGGGTCTTTCGTGCTCGGCTGACCGCTGGCTGCCTTGGGAGCCGGAGCGGGTGGGTGGGCCGACGGGCTGGGCTGGGGCGCGGCAAACCGGGTGGTCAGCGGCGGCAGCGTTCCTTCCGGCTCGGGCTGCACGTTCAGGGCCAGAAACATGCGGTCTTGAAAGCTGGCGTGGGCCAAAAGAGCCACCAGGGCCACGACCCGTTCCTCGCCCAAGAGCTGGACGAGCTGCTTCACCTCGTCGTCCGTCACAGCATGGGCTTCCCGCATCATCTTGCGGGCAAAGGCCACGGCGGCGCGGTCGGCCAGCGGCAGCTTGGCGGGATTCGCGACGAGCGTTTGCAAATCGGCGTCGGTGCAGCCGGCGCGGCGGAGGTCGGCGGCGGCGACCGCCTTGCCGTAGACGCAGCCGTTGGCATCGGCGGCAGCCCAGCGGACCTGGCCGCGGAGCCGCGCATCGAGCCGGTCGCCGCCGCGGTGAATGGCGTCCACTTCGAGCATCCGGGCCGTCGTCAGCGGCAGGGGTCCGACGAGCATCCTCGCCCAGCTCGGCAGCGGCAGCGGCGGCGGCGTCCCGGTCGCGCCCGGCAGGCGCTTCCAGGCCTCCT
>JBGQHD010000134.1:0-9147 GCA_041497795.1 Planctomycetia bacterium | reverse complement strand
GTCGAGTTCTGGCCAGGGCGAAAGGACTGAACCATGCCCAAGATCTCGATCGGCGACATCGATCTCCATTACGTCGATCGCGGCAGCGGGCCGCTGTTGCTGCTGGTCCACGGCTTCCCGCTGGACCACACGATGTGGAAGTATCAGCTCGACGGCCTGCCGGATGTCGCGCGGATGATCGCCCCGGACCTGCGCGGGTTCGGCCGCAGCGGCGTCACGCCGGGCACAGTGAGCATGGAACGCTATGCCGACGACTTGGCCGCGCTGCTGGGTGCGCTAAAGATTACGGAGAAGATCGTCTTCTGCGGCCTGTCGATGGGCGGCTACGTCGCCTGGCAATTCTGGCGCAAGCACTCGTCGCGAGTCGCCAAGCTCATCCTCTGTGACACGCGGGCGGCGCCGGATACGCTCGAGGCCGCGAAGACGCGCTTGGCCACCGCCGAGCGCGTGGAGAAAACCGGCGCGCAGGCGCTGGCCGAGCTGATGCTGGGCAAGCTATTCGCCCCCGCCACGGCCCAGGAGCGGCCGGTGGATGTCGAAGCCACGCGGCAGGCCATCCTCAGTTGCCCACCCAAGGGCGCCGCCGCGGCGCTGCGCGGCATGGCCGAGCGGCCCGACGCGACCGCGCTGCTAAGATCGATCACCGTGCCGACGGAAGTGATCGTCGGCGAGCACGACGCCATTTCGCCGCCGGCGGAGATGCGCGGCATCGCCGAGGCCATCCCGCAGGCGCGGTTCGTCGAGATCGCCGGCGCCGGCCACATGGCGCCGCTGGAGAGACCGGATGAGGTGAACACGGTGATCCGCGCGCTGCTGCGGAGGGCGTAGAACGGAATTCATTCCGTTCGACGAGTGGGCGAGCGCGAACGGAATGAATTCCGTTCTACGCCTTCCTCCCCGGCAGCTCGAAGATCGACTGGCTCTTCACGACGGCGAAGTCGTCCGGGAAGGTGTGAAACGTCTGCACCAGCATTTTGCGGGGCCGCGTTTCCACCTTGATCAGGCTCAGCCCGCCCAGGGCCATGCGGCCGGTGGGGGTAAAGAGGTGCAGCATGCCCTCGCGCTCGCCGTCGTTGGCCAGCTCGGTCTGGAAGCCCCAAAAGACCTCCGGATCGACCGGCTCGAGCTGAAAGTTGACTTGGTAGATCGCTCCGCCCCGGCACTGCACCTGGTCGGAGCGCTCCCCCTTCAGCTTGTACGACAGCAGCCGCCGGCGCTGCGGCAGGGGATGGCTGGCGTTGGTGGCCACTTCGGTCAGGGTGATGCCCTGGTACTTCCAGGTAATGACGTGGCCGCAGGTGGTGATGTCGATGCGCGCCTCGTAGCCGCCGCGCTGCACGCTGCGCGTTTGCCTGACCTCGAACAGCTCCGGGTGCAGCGGCCGCCCGTATACCTGAAACACCAAATCGGGAATCTTTGCGCGAACGGACGACACCGTTGGGCCCCCTCGTATGATGTATGCCCATGAATGGGCGAATGATTTCTTTCTCCGCTTCGCGTTGGCGTGCCCCTCAGCCGCTGCGAGACGGCCCCATTATAAGCCGAGTCGATTTTCACGACAAAGGGACTTTGCGGAGAGAAATTCGGTGCTGGCATTTGGACTTGACAGTGTGGAGCACCGGCTTCACCCCCCGTGATTTGCGGCCCCGCGAGCGTAAGGCGGACACTCCTGTCCGCCAACTTGAGCGTCAATCGCTGACGCGGCCAAGATTTCGACGCGAAAACGGCTCCTCGGCGGCGGACAAAAGTGTCCGCGTTACGCCGCCTCGGCGACACGCCAGTCAGTGCCCCTGAAAGATTGAACACCGCAGGACGTGGTAAAAGTTCCGCCGGCCGGGAATAATTGACGCTTGACGACCATCGTACTGTGGCACACGAAACATCACGTGCTGGAGACGCTCACGTGCACAAGGTATTCCCCCTTTGTCTGGCTGTCGTTGTCGGAAGTTGGTCCACGATGGCGCCGGCGGCCGAGTCACTCGTGATCCTGCCCGGCAAGTTCACGCTCACCGGCCCGGAGGCTCGGCAGCGCCTGCTCGTCGAGCAGGTGCGTGACGGCCAGCACGTCGGCGACGCGCTCCGGGCAACCGCGGCTGACGTGAAGTTCGCGTCGAGCAACGCCAAAGTCGTGGAGATCGAAGGGGGCGTGGCCATCCCACGCGCCAACGGCACGGCGACGATCACGGCCCAGGCCGCCGGGCACACCGCCGCAGCCGAGGTGACGGTCGCCGACTTCGACAAGCCGTTCGTCTGGAACTTCCGCAATCACGTGGAGAGCGTCTTCACCAAGTCCGGCTGCAACTCCGGGGCCTGCCACGGGGCGGCCCTAGGCAAAAAGGGCTTTCGCCTGACGCTGCGCGGGTACGATCCGGCGGGCGACTTCATTTCGATCACCCGGCAGTCTCGCGGCCGGCGGATCGTGCCCAGCGATCCGGGCCGCAGCCTGATCTTGCTCAAGCCGACCGCCGCTGTGCCGCACGGCGGCGGGCTGCGGTTCGACGTGGGTTCGCTCGAATACCGCGTGGTCGCCGAGTGGATCGCCGCCGGCACGCCGCCGCCGAGCGACGCCGATCCGCGAATGCAGCGCCTGGAAATGTTGCCAGGCAAAGTGATCCTCCGGCCGGGCAACGAGCAGCAGCTTGTCGTGCGGGCCCATTTCTCCGACGGCCATACCGAGGACGTCACCCGCTGGGCCAAGTTCGCTTCCACCAACGACGCCGTGGCCCAGGTCGATCAGCTCGGCCGCGCGAAGGTCATGGGGCACGGCGAGGGAGCGATCACCGGCTGGTATCTCAGCCAGGTGGTCACGGCGACGATCAACGTCCCCTACGACCACAAGCTCGACCCGGCCGTGTTCGCCAAGGCCGCCCGGCGAAACTTCGTCGATGAGCTGGGGCTGGCGAAGCTGCAAAGCCTGAACATCCGCCCGTCGCCACCGGCCGACGACAGCGAGTTCCTCCGCCGCGCGTACCTCGACACCATCGGCGTGCTGCCGACGGTCGAAGAAGCCCGCAAGTTCTTGGCCGACAAGTCGCCCGATGAAAAAGGCATTGACAAGCGCGACAAGTTGATCGACCACCTGCTGTCGCGGCCGGAGTTCGTGGACTACTGGACGTACAAGTGGTGCGACCTGCTGCTCGTCAGCAGCGAGCGGCTGACGCCTTCGTCGATGTGGGCGTTCTACAACTGGATTCGCAACCGCGTCGCCGCCGGCACGCCCTGGGACGAGCTGGTGCGGCAGATCGTCACCGCCAAGGGCAGCACACTGGAGAACGGGGCCACCAACTTCTTCGTGCTGCACAAAGACCCGCAGGACATGGCCGAGACCACCACGCAGGCGTTCCTCGGCCTGTCGATCGGCTGTGCCAAGTGCCACAACCATCCGCTGGAGAAATGGACCAACGGCCAATACTACGCCACGGCCAACCTCTACGCCCGCGTGCGAACGAAATCCGACAAGGGGGAGAGCCAGACTGTCTTCGATGCCGCCGACGGCAACTTGATTCAGCCGCTCACCGGCGAGGCCCAGCCGCCCCGGCCGCTGGATGGCGAGGCCCTGCCAGTGGATGCCCCGGCCGACCGTCGGGCGCATTTCGCCCGCTGGGTGACCGCGGCGGAGAACCCCTACTTCGCCCGGGCAATCGTCAACCGCGTGTGGGCCAACTTCCTGGGCGTTGGCCTGGTGGAGAAAGTCGATGACCTGCGTCTCACGAACCCCTCCAGCAACGAAGAATTGCTCGCCGCCCTGGCCGATCACCTGGTGAAGAACAAGTTCGACCTCAAAGCCCTGATGCGGACGATCCTGCAATCGGCCACTTACCAGCGCTCCAGCCCGCCGCTGCCGGAGACCCGGGCCGACGAGCGGTGCTACTCGCGCTATTACCCCAAGCGGCTGATGGCCGAGGTGCTGCTGGACAGCGTGTCGCAGGCGGCCGGTGCTCCGACCAAGTTCCCCGGCTACCCCGACGGCTGGCGGGCGATGCAGTTGCCCGACGCCAACATCGAGTCGTACTTCCTCAAGTCGTTCGGCCGCCCGGAGCGGGTGATCACCTGCGAATGCGAGCGCACGGCCCAGCCCAGCATGGTGCAAGTGCTGCACCTGGCCAACGGCAGTGCGCTCAACGACAAGCTGGCCGCCAAGGGCAACCGCATCGAGCAATTGCTGGCCGCCAAGGCGAGCGACGAACAGATCGTCGAGGAGATGTTCCTGGCCGCGCTAGCCCGTTACCCCAGCGCCTCGCAGAAGCAGAAGCTGCTCGACGAATTGAAAGCGGCAAAAGACGACCGTCGTGCCGCGATCGAAGACCTCTTCTGGGGCGTGCTGAGCAGCAAGGAGTTTGTGTTCAATCATTGATGTAGGTGCCGCGAGCCGAGCGGCACCGGGCAGCTCCCACGACAGCGGCGCAACCGGTCCGGCTCGGCTCGCCCTACTTCCTAGGAGCCGCGATTCTCACATCGAGGGTTTACCATGATTGATACCGGTGGTGTTTTTGACGCTGCAACGGGGCTGCCTCCTGACGATCGCGCCACGCTTGCTGACAAGCTTCTGGAAAGTCTCGGTGAGATTGAGCGCCGCGAAACGGACGAGGCCTGGGCCGCTGAAGCCGAAACGCGGCTACAGGCGTACCGGCAGGGGTTAGTGCGCGCGATTCCCGCGGACGAAGTATTCCGCTTGTTGCCGGGCCGAGCTGAGCCAATGTGGCCAACTCGCTCTGCGAGTTGGAGTCAATGGCAAGAGCCGGTCCTATCGAGAAGCCGGACTCCAACTCGCAGAGCGAGTTGGCCACACTTTCCCACCGCCCGCTGGGCAATTCCCTCCTTCGCGGCTTCCGCCAGGACACACACATGCGATCTGTGTCAGTTTGCCTTTGCGTGATCCTTCTGGGTTCGTTCTGCCCCGCTCCGCTTCTCGCGCAGGCGACTAAGGCGACGCCGGCCAAGACCGACACCGACAAGCCGCCCGAGTACGAATGCCGCTGGGCCGATAGCCGCATCGTCATCGACGGCAAGGCCGACGACGCGGCCTGGAAGCATGCCCAGGTGATCGACAAGTTCGCCTTGCCGTGGCTGCGGGAGAACAAGCGGCCGCCCCGGACGGCGACCAAGGCCCGCCTGCTGTGGGACCGGGAGAACTTGTACTTCCTGGCCGAGATGGAGGACACGGACCTGTATGCCGATGTCAAAGAGCACGACGGCATCACCTGGGAGAACGACGTCTTCGAGCTGTTCTTCAAGCCGGCCGACGACAAGCCGGGCTACTACGAGCTGCAGGTCAACGCCGCCGGCACGGTGATGGACATGTTCATCCCGCGGCGCGGCAGCGGCGGCTATCGGCGGTATATCAAGGACGGCGACTTCCACATCGAGGCCAAGGTCCAGCTCGACGGCACGCTCAACAAGTGGACCGACAAGGACAAGGGCTGGACCGTCGAGGGGCGCATCCCGTGGCGCGACTTCCTCCGCACCGGCGGCCGGCCGGCAGTGGACGAGAAGTGGAAGTTCGCTCTCTGCCGCTACGACTACTCGGTCGATTTCGAAGGGCCGGACCTTTCGACCTGCGCCCCGCTCAGCTCGCTGGCCTATCCGGACTTTCATCATTTCGAAGACTACGCCGTGCTGAAATTCCTCGGCCCGGACGAAAAGACCTCCCGGCCGCGTGGCATCTCCAAGTTCACGCCGGTGAGCACGGCGCGGTTCGCCGGTTCGCCGGAGCCGCCGCTGCCGTTCAAGGCGGTGCGGACCTGGGACAAGCTCAAGGTCTCGTTCCCGATCTTCGCCATCACCGAGCCGGGGACGCGGCGACTGCTGTTCATCGACCAGCGTTACTCCTACGGCCCGGCGCGGATTTGCCGGACGCTGGACGACCCGGCCAAGAGCGCCGAGTACGAAACGCTGCTGGAGATCGACGGCGTCACCTACACGCTGGCGTTCCATCCGCAGTTCGAGAAGAACGGCTACCTCTACGTCGGCTGCAACGAGCCGCTCTCCAGCGAGAAAGACCGCACCTGCCGCATCCTGCGGTATACCCTCGGCCGTCAGCCGCCGCACGCGCTGGATAAGAAATCGCGGCAGGTAATCATCGAGTGGCCCTCCAACGGCCACAACGGGGCGGCCGTCGCCTTCGGCCTCGACGGCCTGATGTACGTTACCACCGGCGACGGCACGTCCGACTCGGACACGAACGTCACGGGCCAGGGCATGGACCATTTGCTCGCCAAGGTGCTGCGCATCGACGTGGACCATCCGGCCGACGGGAAGCAGTACTCCATCCCCAAAGGCAACCCGTTCGTCGGCGAGACGTTCGAGGGAAAGCCGATCCGCCCCGAGACCTGGGCCTTTGGACTGCGAAACCCCTGGCGGATGACGGTCGATCAAAAAACCGGCCACTTGTGGGTGGCCCAGAACGGTCAAGACCTGTGGGAGCAGGCGTTCCTCGTGCGGCCCGGCGATAACTACGGCTGGAGCGTGTACGAGGGGAGCCACCTCTTTTACCCCAACCGCAAGCTCGGGCCGGCGCCGCACACGCCGCCGACGGTCGAGCACCCGCACTCCGATGCTCGCTCGCTCACCGGCGGCGTCGTGTATTACGGCAAGAAGTATCCCGAGCTGCAGGGGGCCTACATCTACGGCGATTATTCGACAGGCAAGATCTGGGCCGCCAAGCACGATGGCAAGAAGTTGCTTTCGGACCAGGAGATCGCCGATACAACGCTGGCCATCACGTCGTTCGCGCTGGATGCCGACGGCGAGCTGGTCATCAGCGACCATCGCGGCAACGACCAGGGCGGCTTCTATCGCCTCGAGCGACAGACGAAGAGCGCGACCGCCAACTTCCCTCGCAAGCTCAGCGAGACCGGCCTCTTCGCGTCGGTGAAGGGGCACAAGATGGTCCCCGGCCCGATCTCCTACAGCGTTAACGCCCCCCTGTGGTCCGACGGGGCACACAAAGAGCGGTGGATGGTGCTGCCGGGCGACAAACCGGCGATCGACATGACCGCCTCGCGGGGCTGGAACCTGCCGGACGAAACGGTGCTCGTGAAATCGTTCGCGCTCGACATGGTGCAGGGCAAAAGTGAGCAAGGCAAAAATGAGCAGGGCAATCCGGCCTCGCGACGCTGGATCGAGACCCGCTTCCTCACTAAGCAGGAGGGGGAGTGGATCGGATACTCGTATGTCTGGAACGACGAGCAGACCGACGCCACGCTCGTGGCCAAGGAGGGGCTCGACCGCACCTATATCATTCGCACCGCCCAGGGCAAACCGAGCGAGCAAAAATGGCGCTTCCCCAGCCGCACCGAATGCATGGTCTGCCACAGCCGGGCGGCCAATTACGTGCTCGGGCTGACCACGCTGCAGATGAACCGCGACCACGATTACGGCGGCGTAGTCGATAGCCAACTCCGCGTGCTGGAGCACCTCGGCCTCTTGAAGGCCAACTATCATGGCGACACGACCGCCGCCATGCGAAAGGAGCTGGAAGCCGCCGGCCTCAAGGAACAGCAGATTGGCGAGCGGATCGCCGCCGCCACCGACACGCGCGGCCAACGGGGGCCCGTCGGCACGACGTCCATGCTGGCCCAAGACCCGGCGAACATCCAGCGCCTGGTCGATCCCTACGACCGCTCGCAGCCGCTCGATCTGCGGGCACGCTCGTATCTGCACGCCAACTGCTCGCAGTGCCACGTCGAGGCCGGCGGCGGCAACGCCCAGATGGACCTGGAGTTCACGACGGCCCGCGACAAGGTGAAGGTGTTCGACGTGCGGCCGGTGCACCACACGTTTGGCATCGCGGATGCCCGGCTGGTGGCCCCCGGCGACCCGGCCCGCTCCGTGCTGTTGCAGCGAGTCGCCCGCCGCGGCGAAGGGCAAATGCCGCAACTGGCCACCAACCTGGTGGACGAGCAAGCAGTGCAGCTTCTGCGGGAGTGGATTTCCCAGATGAAGAAGCAGTGAGACTCAGTGGCGACGGAGGGAAGCCCAAGCCGGCGGTCGAAAACCCACCCCACCCCCCGGCATCCACGCCGCAGATCCGTTAAATCCCCGACGGCCGCACCGCCACCGGACGGCATTTCGCCAGAATTCTTGCGCGGCGGCCCGTTGCCCGACCGCCCCGGCATGGGAATAATGAACGTTAGATGCCGCCCGCGCCCGTCCACTCGGCCGAGGCCGCCGCCCGTCGCAGGCCAGTTTCTCGACTTGTTTCTCTAGCTCCAGGAAAAGCCATGGCCCTCATTGACATGTCGAACAATCCGTCGCCACACCGGCGCTCCAACCGTCTGGTCCAAATCGTGCGGTTTACGCCGCTCTTCGGCCCGGTGCTGGCCGTTTACGGGCTGTTTGCCACGATGGGCTTTCCCCTGGATCCCAAGGGGGCACAGGAGTTGTTCAGCCTGGACCTGGTTTCCGGAGCCATCATGCACGTCCACGCCAACGACTTGTTCCTGATGGGCGTGGTCTTGCTGCTGTTCATCGAGCTGATCAAGGCGTCCAGCTCCAGCAACGAAAGCGTGTTTCTCGAGCATATCTTCTCCACGTTCGTATTCGTGGGCTTCGTAATCACGTTCCTGCTGGTCAAGGAATGCGGCAACGCCACGTTCCTGATCCTCACGCTGATGTCGATGGTGGACGTGCTGGCCGGCTGGACCATTTCGTACCGGGCCGCCCTGCGCGACATCGCGTACCAACAGTAATCAGGCTTCCCGTTGCGGATTCGTCTTGGCGAGGCGTCTCCCCGCTCGCGGCGCGTGCCGATCGCGGCCGCCGGGCGGGGAGACGCCCTCGGTTTTTTTGTGGCAGGCCGAGGCTTGCCGTGAGGACGCGGCGCCAGATGGCGATTCGCGACGATCGCTTGCGGGTGGCATTGGGCAGCCATGTTGCGTTAAGATGGCCCGTACTGGTAGTGGTATCCTCATCCGCGACATCGTTCTCCGCGCGGGCGGTCCCACCACAGGCGACTTGGCCATGCCCCAGCCCAAAGATCACACGAGCCAGCGCGGCGCCATCGAGAGTGTCTTGCGGCACATCCCCGGCTTCAAGGGTTACCTGGAGCGCGAGTACCGCCGCGACAGCGACAAGCTCCAGCGCGATTGGCTGGCCGACCGGTTGCAACGCTCGAAGCGCTCGATCGACGACGTCATCAGCATTTTG
>JBGQHD010000133.1:0-9161 GCA_041497795.1 Planctomycetia bacterium | reverse complement strand
TCGCGGAAGTCGAGATTAGTAAGCACTTTGCGGGTCCGCAAGCCCAGAGTGGCCCGGCGCCGCCCTGGGAGCCCGAGGAAAAACCGTGGCAGAAAACGACGCAGCCCGCGGAACCTGTTAGAGTAGTACAGGGTTTGATCGGTCGGAGTTGCGCGCTTCCCGGGTTGGACCGGCCGATTGCCGACTTCGCCGACACAAACAGCCGACACAAACGAGGTGTTGAAATGAGTTGCCGTATGCCAAAGCTCATGGTGCTGGGAGTCGGTGCTCTGGCGGTCTCCGCCTGGCTGACCCAGTGCGCCACCGCCCAGGTCACCTCCTTGGGCGGCTCCTCTGCCGGCTCGACGGGCAGCACCAGCAGCGGGATGTTCGGTTCGCGGACCGTGGGTGGGTCGAGCGGCCTGACAGCCGGCTCGCGATCGTTCACCAGCGGCAGCAGCGGCGGCCGGCAGACGCTTGGCCAGGGTCAGCAGCTTGGCGGCGGCCAGGGGGTGCTCAACCGCACGCTCATGAACGACACCTCCGGTGGCATCCAGAACAACGCGCGATTCCTGCGGCAGAATCGGGGCGGCCAGTTCGTCGGCTCCGACGCCGCGGACATCAGCGGCGCGCTGGGTACCTTGGGTGGCGGCCAGTCGGGCGTGAACGGCCTCAACAACCTGACTCAGCAGTTACGCGGCAACAACAACCGGCAACGCAACAACCAGCCCAATCAGCGCACGGGCCAGAATGGGGCGGCCCAGCAACTGTCGTTTCGCATCTCGCGTAAGACCAGCTTCGAACCGCCAGTTCAACCCACCGGCGCGGCGACCGCCCTTAGCGCGCGGCTGACCCAGATGGTGCAGCGGTCCAGTTTGGTGCAGGCGGAGTCGCCGCTACAGGTGGTTGTGCGGGGCCGTATTGCCACCTTGCGGGGTTCGGTCGCCTCGGATCACGCTCGCGATTTAGCCGCTCGATTGGTCCTCCTAGAACCCGGCGTGGACCAGGTAGATAACCAACTCCAAGTGGTTGAGGCGTCTGAGGACGAATAGCCGTTTGCCCCGCCGGCCAAGCCTCGGCGGCACCCCCTAGTCCCATCCCCGGCATGATCGTGCTGGTGGTGTAGGGACTGGCTCCGCCAGGTCGATTCGAGACACTCAGTGTCGTGACTCGCAGTCGCGGGGCCTGTTCGGCCTGCGAGGGGGGCGAGCCCTGCGGGATCGCCGCGGCAACCGGAACCACCATGTTCGTCGCCGGATTGGCCGGCTCGAAGTGGCCGTATTCCTCGGGATTGGCTCTCGGCTCCTGGTCCATCGATGCCGGCCGGCCTGGCGACGAGCCCTGCGATTGCCACGTCGGCGCTTGGCCGGGCGAGTGCAGGCCCTTCCGCTTCTTGGCTTTGGGCGGCTCGCGGCCCGGCAGCTCGTGCTTGGTTTCTTCTCCGCGGATCATGCCGCCGCCATCGACCGGAGTAAAGCGAGCGATCAAGCTGACCTCCAGGGTCGGGCCGTCCACGTCTCCCCACGGCAGCCAGAAACTGTACGAATCGCCGAGCTTCCCCTCGCTGTGATGTCTCTGCACGTCGTCCGAGGTGAAGACGTACTTGCGATCGGGGGAGAAACTCGGCGCGTCGCCGTCGGTCTCTTCAAAGGCATAGACCTCCAGGGTGCCGTCCACGAGCACCGGCTTTTCTTCGTCCGGGCCGTAGAACCACAACCGCCCCCCAAAGCCACGCACCGCCGGCATGCCTTCCTGGTGCATCACCGTGTTTTGCCAGACGGCGATGATCTTCATCGGCCGGGAGAACGCGCCGTCCTTGCCCGATCCCCAGGGGATGTTCTTGGACAGGTCGAACGACGTGCATCCCCCGGCCGCCAGCAGCCAGCAGCATGCCATCAGCGGGAGGGCGAGTCGCAGGAAGACGAGTCGCAGGCGAAGGCGATCATCCATGAATCGAATCCTCGAAGCTCGGAGTCTATGTTCCTGTCTGAAACCTGAGATTTGAGATCTCAGATTTGAGACCTGACTCTCAACCCGTCTACGGCCGGCTCCACGGTCGGTACTCAGCCGACGATTGAGGCTGCAGTTGTTGCTGAGGCGGCAGTTGTTGAGGCGGCAGTTGTTGAGGCTGCGGTCGTTGCGGTTGCGGCTCCCACGGAGAGAGCGGGCGATTGAACGGCAGGGGGGCCGGGGGCTGCGGGCCGCCGAGGGGCGCCAGTGACGGCACGCTCCCACGCGGCGGCCACGGGCCGGGAGCCGGCGCTGGCGCCGGATAGGCCGCCTGGTACCCGGCCGGTTGCACGGCGCTCCAGGGCGCCGGCGCCTGCGGCTGCGCCCAGCCCGGGTTGGGCACTCTCGCCACAGCCCCCGGAGGCGGCGTCATGGGATAGGGTCCGCCGGGCGGCACCGCCGTGCTCAGCGGTCGCAGCTCCGTGGGGCTCTGCGGCGGCTGGATGGCCGGCCCGCCCTCTGGCGTCTCCGGCAAAGGCGTCGGTCCCAGGGGCGCCTGGCGGAATTGGGTGGCCCCTTGCGGGGTGACGGCCGGCGGCCGCGGCAGCAGCGGGCGCTGCGAGCCTGGCGGCAGCGGGGCAGCGGGCCCGCCAGGCGTGCCCGGCAGCGTGGGCTTGCCCTTGATCGCCCCGGGCGCCATCTTGCCGTCGGGCACCCCAGGCTTCCCGGGCGCCCCCTGGACTTCCTCGGTGTGCTGTTCGATCGACACGCCGCGGGGATCGGTGTCGGGATAGATCACCGGGATGTCTTTGCAATCGAGCGAGTCCCAGCGCGTCCGCAGCCCCTCTACGCCGTGGATCTTCTGCACGTCCGACAGCACCCAACTGATGCGGGACGATTCGATCTGCTTGATCAGCTCGGCGTCTTCCTCTTCCCAGATCACGCGCGGGGTGAGGATGATCAGCAGCTCGGTCTTGCGCTGCGTTTCCAAATCGTAGCGGAACAGGTGACCCAGCACGGGAATCGAGGCCAGCAGCGGGACGCGGCGATGCGTGACGGCCTTGTTCGTGGTGATGAGCCCGCCCAGCACGATCGTCTGGCCCGACAGCGAGCTGACCGTGGTTTGGGCGGTGGTGGTGTTGATCCGCGGGGAACGGATCACGTCGCCGGTGGAGAGCACCGAGATGGGGATGCCTTCGGCTTCCGGACCGACTTCGGACTTCTCCACGTCGATCTCCATGGCCACGCGGCCGTCGTCGGCCACGCGCGGGGTGACCCCCATGATCAGACCGACGTTTTGCACCGCGCCCAGCGTATTGGTCTGGGCATTGGTCTGGGCATTGATCGTGGTGGATTGAATGAACTGCACGCGCTGGCCGACCTGCACGAACGCCGGCTGATTGTTCAAGGTGGTGATCTGCGGCCGGCTGAGCACCTCCAGGCGGCGGCACTCTTGCAGCGCCCGGACCAGCACGCTGACGCTTTCGCTGCTGGCCGAGAGCACCAGGCCGCCGAATCCCAGCTCGCTGTTCACGCGCCCCACCGAGAAATGGCTCAGGCCTTGCGAGCCCACCCGCCCGGCGCTGGACGTGGCGTTGGCGGCCCCGCTGTTCCCTAACGCCACATTGTTGAAGGCGAAGCCCGGCGTGTTGTTGGCGGCCACGATGTTCGTTTGCGTGTCGGTGGTCACCGCGCCGCCATTGTTGGTCTGGACCGAGTTCTGAATGCTCTGGATGTTGCTCAGCAAGCTGCGGTCGAACAGCACCGAGTCTTGCAGGCCCAGCTCGACGCCGAATTCGTCGGTGTTGTTCAGGGCCACCTCGGCGATCAGCACCTGGATCATGACCATCGGCGGCCGGCGATCGAGGTCCTTGATGATGCCGTCGATCTCGTCGTAGAACCGCGGCGTGGCGCTGATGATCAGGCTGTTGGTCACGATTTCCGGCACGACCACGACTTCCTGCTGAATCTGCTCGAACGCGCTGGGCAGGCCCAACTGGATCACCTGCCGCTCGCTGGTGAGGTATTGGTTGATGGCCTGGGCGACCTGGTCGGCCGGCACGTTGCGGAGCCGATAGACTTTGGTCTTGCGGTCCTTCACGTCGCTCAGCGAGAGCTTTTCCAGGATCAGCTCGACGAGTTGCAGGTCGCTCACCGACCCCGTCGCCAGGATCGAGTTGGTGCGCGTGTCTACCGCGAACCGCAGCGGCACGACCAGGCTCTCGCCCTGGGCGCTGCCGGTGATGGCGGCCTGCCCCGCGGGCTGACCCGGCGCCCCCGGCCCGGTCGGCCCCAGTTGCAGTTGTTGCTGCTGCCCGCCCGGCCCGGTTTGCTGGCCGAACAAGGCCACGAGCATTTGCACCAGGCTCTGCGCGTCGCCGTTGAGGACGGTGAAGATTTTCACGCCCACCTCGGCGCCGGGGATTTGGTCCAACTGCTCGATCAGCTTGGCGATCAGCTCCATGCTGTTTTCCGGGGCCTTGACGAGCAGGGCGTTGGCCCGCGCGTCGGCCGTGACCTGCACGTCGGTCAGAATGCCGGAGGTGAGGATTTGCTTGTTCTTGGCGTCCAGGGTCATCAGCCGCAGGGCGGTCGAGCGGCTTTCCAGGCCCTGGTTCGACGACTGCGTTCGGGCTTGCCCTTGCCCTTGCTGCCCTTGTCCCTGCTGCGGCAGGCCGGGGATCTGCAACTGCTGCTGCTGTTGCTGCTGCCCCTGGCCGGCGCCGGTAACTGGGGGGGCGATCGCGTTCTGCAAAATGGTCGCCAGCTCGCCGGCCAGGGAGTTGCGCAGCGGGAAGATCCGCAGGGTCAGCTCGGCCGCGGCGTCCGGAACGTCCAGCTCCGCGAGCACTTTGGCCACTTCCGCCAGGTCGCGGGGCGCTCCCCGCACGATCAGCGAGTTCGTGCGGTAATCCGCGAGCACGTAGATCCGCGGAAACAAGCCCGGCAACTGCGGCTGCGCCGCCGCCGCCCCGGTGTCTTCCCGCGTGGGCCGCGGACCAGGGTTGGCCCCATAGTGCTGTTGCAACATGGACTGTGCCACGCGGGCCGACATGTGCCGCAGGCGGAAGATCTCGAACTCCGCGTCGGGGCTGCCCGGCGTATCCAGACGCTTGATCAGCTCCAGCGCCGCCTTCACGGAGGTCTCCTGACCGATCAGCAGCAAGGCGTTGGGCTTGACCAGCGGCGTGATCGACACGCTCCCCGAGCGGGCCGCATACACCGTGCTGTACAACTGCGTGACGAGGCTGGACAGCGCCTCGCTATCGACGTGTTGCAGCGGATAGATTTGGACGATCGGCGCCGATTCCTCGCTCTGACGGATGATCTCCTTGATCAATTCCTCGATCTTTTTCACGTCGGCGTCCCGCCCTCGCAGGATGATCAAGCCCAGCTCCGGGATGATGTACACCTCGACGTTCCCCGTCAGGCCGCCGCCCAGCGGCGGCTCTTTCGGAGCTTGCTTGGGCGGCACGTCCTCGCCGCCGCCAGGCTGCTTCTGAAACATCATGGCCACCAGGTCGGTGCGCCGCCGGTTGGCGCCGGCGTCACCGGTCTCCCACGGCCGCAGCGCCCGAACCGCGCGGGTCTCGCCTGGGACGTTCCCCAGCACGGCGTTGACGGCGCGTTCGACCAGCTCCTTTTTGGCATTCCCTAAAGGGACGACCTGCGACCGGATGCCCACCGCGCCCTGCGGCCGGTCGAGCGTCGTCAGCAGCCGCGCGCAATTCGCCGCGGCTTCGGTGGGGCCGAGGATCGTGACTTGTTTGCCCGTGGGATCGTACTCCAGCCGCAAGGCGCCGCCGCCCGTGAGCTGCACCGTGTACGCGGAGATGGCGGCCGCCCGCGGATCGGCGTTCACGACCTGTACCGCGGTCAGTCGATCGCCCCAAACCCCTTTGAGCTTGCCGTACAGCGTCTCCCAGGCCGATTCAATCGGCACGGCCCGACCCTCCACGCGGCCCAGGTACATCAGGCTCGTGTTGGGCCTCGCGACCTCGTCGGCGGTCGGCCCCGTCTGGGCGGCGCGGGTGCGCAAGTAGTCCCCGATCTGCTTGTGCACTTCCTTGGGCGCCACGACCAGCAACTGGTTCCGCGGCACGTCGGCGGCCATCCGCACGTTCAGGTGAGCGGGGAACCGCGCCCGCAGCTCGCCCATCAGCAGCGGTAGCAACTCGGCCGGGACGGAGTAGCTTTCCACGATGGCCGGGCTGAGCGGGGCCGCGTTGGGCGCCGCGGGCTCCGGCCGGTCGATCGAGTCCACCAGCCGCTGCACAATCTGATGGGCCTCCGGCGTGCCGTGGACCAGGAGGCGGTTGCCTCGCTCGTCCACCACAACGTCGGTCTTGACCGGCAGCGCCGAGAGCAACTGCATGAGCTGCCCCTGGGCGTCGGCCGCCCGAGCGCTGCGCAAGGTGTAGGCACGAAATGCCTGGGCCGTCTCCGCCGACCCCGGCGGCATGCCGCCGCCCATCGGCGACTGCGCCCAGGTAAAACCTGCGGCCGCAAAACCAAGCCCCAGCGTCACAACCGTGGCGGGCAGTATTCTCGTGAGCATCGCTAGCACAGCTATGATCCCTGCTTGTCGGACATCGAATAGAACCGCCAGAATCGATACCTGCGCCCTTGTCCTACCATCGGGCAAGGTCCGCAGGCTCCGGCACCATTTCGAGCACGGAAAGCAGGACCGCTACGACAAGCAAAGTCCCCGCGCCCGGCACGACCGGCGCGCGCGGAAAGCTCGCTGCGGTGAGGGGACGTGGCGACGTGACAGGGTGACAAGGTGAACTCTGTCACCCTGAGCGCAGCGAAGGGTCTCCAGGCGGCGCCGCGCGAGATTCTTCGCTGCGCTCAGAATGACAAGTGGCCCCCAGCCCTTCACCTTGTCACCTTGTCACCCTGTCACCTTGTCATGCCCTACGCCGGCCATTGAGCAGCGTTCCAATCCACGTGTAGCGGACGTTCCACTGATAGCTCGCCAGCAGCAGCAGCACCGTCACGCCGTTGAGCAGCGCGGCCTTGGCGATCACTCCGCCCGGCCAGTCGGCGATCACGATCTGCAAGCACACCACCAGCGGCAGGTGGGCCAGGTACAGCCAATAGGTCGAATCGGAGAGGTAGCGCAGCGCGCGGTTAGGCCGGGAGAAACACCGCTGGAACAAGCCCAGCAGGCCCAGCACCATCAGCCATGTGAACAGCGAATAGGCGGCGATCGTCGGCAGCCGAAACGCCGGGTCCGGCTGCTTGGCCACCAGCGGCGCGTGGAGGAAGAGCCACCCCATGCACGGGAATACGAGGAAGATGCCGAGAGACAGATACCACTTCCACCACCGGCCGCAGTCGGCCAACAGGTCGCGGTGCCGGTACAGCAGCATGCCGAAGGCGAAGAAGGCGGCAAAATAGGCGACGATCCGCCACTCGGGCTGGGCGCGCGTCGGCGAGTCGGCCTGCCAGGTGATCATCGGCAGCATCAGCAAGAACGTGGGCGCCGCCCAAAGGGCAGGCTGCCAGGCCGACCGCAGGCTCCGGCGAAACCAGCGGTCGGGCCAGTCGAGCCGCGCGAGCCACCGCCCCAGCGGCAGGGCCAAGAGAGTGAGCCCGTAGATCAGGACGAGGTACTGCAGGAACCACAGGTGGAACCACAGGAACTTCGTGAGGAAGCGGCCGGACGTGAAGAACTCGGTCACCTCGGTCTGATAGGCGAGAAAGCTGACGACCTTGCCCTCCAGTTTCACCTCCGCCGGCTCTGTCAGCCGGCTCAGGCCGATCACGAAGACAGCCTGCGTGACGGGCACGATCACGACCGCTGCCAGGACCAATGGCAAGACGATCCGCTGGGCGCGATTCCAGGCGAAGCCCACCAGGCCCCGCTTGGTCATCAGCAGGTTCGCGAAGAACCCTGCCATGACGAAGAACGCCTGCAAGCGAAAGCCGTGCACCGCCAGCACGAAGCCGCCGATCAGCTCGCTGCGCGCTTGATCGACGGCCGGCCAGATCGGCACGGGCGGCTGCATGAATGACATCGCCCCGTGCAGCAGAATGCCCAGCAGCATGGCCCCGGCCCGCAGCGCGTCGAGCCCGTGATAGCGCTCGGCCTCGGCAGGCAGGGGCGTGAGGGGCGCGGTCATGCAAGCTGCTCAAGGGGAGTGGGGCAGGCTTCCAGCCTGCCGGCAGACGAAATCACACCACCCCGACGCGCAAGCGAGGGAAGTCATCACTCTCCCTCGCTTGCGCGACGGGCTAGTGTCTACCAATTGCAGTTTGACGACCGAAAAGCCGCCGACGCAAGTGCCGCACGCACCATTTGAATTCACTGAACCGTTCGGTTAGTCTGCAACTCGCGTGAGATTCTTCGCTGCGCTCAGAATGACAACCCGCGGTGACCCTATGAAGAAGTCCCTCCGGCTGCTCTCGGCCGCCGCTGGTGCGGCCTGTGCCCTGGTCGTCGTCCCGCGCGGCCGGGCGGAAGAGCCACCGCCCGCCCCGCGGTTGATCGCCAAGCCGGACCTCTTCCAGCCGCTCACCGAACCGCCGTGCTCGTATTGCTCGACGCAACATCGCAAAGGGCTGATCCGCGGCGACGATCGCGTGCTGGCCTGGCTGCGGGCGTCGCACAACGGGGGGGCCGTGCCGCTGCGGCATTTCCTCTCGGCCTCGCGGGTCATCAACGACACCTACGGCCTGTTCTTTTACGATCCCGACGGCGGCTACGTGGCCGCCTATCAGAAAGACTACGGCTACAAGTTCCACGGCTGGCGCGGCGGCGTGATGGTGGTCGAGGGGCGCGACGGCACGCTCTGGTCGGCCCTCACCGGCGTCGCCTTTGCCGGGCCGCAGAAAGGCAAGCGGCTGAAACGCATGCCCAGCCTGGTCACCGACTGGGGGCACTGGCTGATGCTGCACCCCGAATCGACCGCCTACGACCTGTTCGACGGCAAGCGGTACTCCGTCGCGCCGCTACCCACCGAAATGAGCGCCGAGGCCAAAGAGGCGCTGGCGGGCGCCGATGCGCGGTTGCCGGCGCTGACCCAGGTGCTCGGCGTAGAAGTGGGCGAGGCCACCGCCGCCTATCCGCTGGACGAAAAAGTCGAGCGCGCCTGCTTCACCGACACCGTCGGCGGCACGCCGCTGGCGGTCTTCTGGTACGGGCCAACCAAGACCGCCGTGGCCTACAGCAGTCGCCTGGACGACCGCACCCTTACGCTTTATGCGGACGACATCTCTCCGGAGAC